>CAIQIC010000149.1 GCA_903871765.1 uncultured Lentisphaerota bacterium | reverse complement strand
CTCCAGGCTGATCGATTGGACGGCTTCGCCAGTATAGACATCGTTGATGAAGGTATTCCAATCGAAGCAGTACGCAAACGCCTTGCGGATATTGACATCCGCGAAGAAGTCCGGCGGGATGCCCTTGCCATCCAATTTGCCGGAACCGATGTACGGGTTCGGGCTCTTATCGGAAGTGGCAACTTTGAAGTTGAACAGGATCGCATCCTGCGCAATGGGCGGCAGGCCAAGGTAAACGCGGAGCGGCTTGGTCGGATCTGTCACCTGGCAGGGCTTGAAAGCGCTGGCGGCAATATCATAAATGCACTTCTCGCCGACCAATGCATCCATCTGGGAGCGGTTAGACGGTGGGGTGGTGGCGACATCCGCGTCACCGGCCTGCATCATGGCGAAGCGGGTGCCCCATTCGCCAACGGCCTTGGCAACGATGTGCTGCAGCTTGGCCGGGCCCTTGAAGTAACCAGGGAAGGCATCCAGCGTGTACTGCTCACCCTGCTTGAGGCTGGTGAGGATGAAGGGGCCGGTGCCGTTTTCGATGGCAGAGAAGGGATCGTCGGCCGAAAGCATGCCATAGAAGTTCTGCCAGGTATCGCAGGAGCCATCCCAACCCTTGTTGGCGGCAACCCACTTCTTGTCCATGACGGAACCCCAGGATTGGGCAACGGTGGCCAAGAACGGGCCCCACGGTGTCACCAGGGTCATGGTGACGGTGCCAGCGGTGTCGTCAGCGACAATGGCTTTCTGAACGGTATCGCAGACAGCCTTGAGTTTGGCAGCATCAATTTTCGCCAAACCGGCGCGATCGTCCTGGATTGCGCCCGAAGGATCGAGCACGGTAGTGACATCCTGGTTGCCGACGCCGAAGAACGGCTCGGAGAGCAGCCATTGCGGTGATGCGCTACCGGCCTGCAGCAAGCCGCGCTGGAACGAGAAGGCCACATCGTCCGGGGTCAGCACGTCGCCATTGTGGAACTTGACACCTGGATGGATCTTGAAGGTGTAGGTCTTGCCATCCGTGGAAACGGTCCAGGAATCGGCCAGCAAAGGCACAAAGGAGCTCAACTTGGATCCATCGTAGAAGATAAGGGTGTCATAGGTGTTCTGGATGATCTCGCCGCTGGCGGTGTCGTAGGCCAGAGCTGGATCGAGGGTATCAATACTGACATCCGAATCAGCCAGAGTCAGGGTCGTCGGATCCTTGGACTTTGGCTTAGCCGGACCGGCCGGAGCGGCAGTCGCCGGGGCGGCGGTGGCCGGAGCCGGGGCAACAGTTGCCGGGGCAGCGGTGGCGGGAGCCGGGGCGACGGTCGCCGGGGCACCGCAGGCCGAGAGCAGCATGCTCGCGACCATCAGAAAGCTTAACACAACAAAAAACTTACGCATAGTCTTCTCCTCTCAAAATTGAGTGAATACGGATACTAAACGGGAATGGAACAAACACACTTTTTTAGAAAACAACCACCTCCTTTCGATTTGAGCGATGAGAATAGAATGTACTGATTTTCACAATTCTATCACGAGCAATCATCTTAAAAGCTACGGGACAATTCGCGTGCCGGTCTCACCTTTCAGTGCCCGGCCAATGTTCTCCGGGTTGGTGATGAGAGCCTGCT
>CAIQIC010000148.1 GCA_903871765.1 uncultured Lentisphaerota bacterium | reverse complement strand
GTACGCCGAGGGCATGGGCGATCGCGCCGAACTGGGACTTCCTGGCGAAGACCTCGCCGTCGTCCGCACCCTGAAGGCGGCTGGCGCCAAGAAGATCGTGCTGGTGCTGGTCTCCGGCCGTCCCATGGTCCTGGGACCCGCTCTCGACCAGGTGGATGCTGTCGTGGCCGCCTGGCTGCCGGGCACCGAAGGCCAAGGCGTCGCCGACGTCCTGTTCGGAGACTACCGCCCTACCGGCAAGCTCTCCTATTCCTGGCCACGGTCCAACGCGCAGCTTCCCATCAACATCCACAGCGACAACTATGACCCGCTATTCAAGCTCGGCTACGGGCTGACGTACTGACGCAGGAGGCGTTCGCCCTACACCCGATCTGAAGCTGGCGGGCGATCTGCACCTTGTCGATTCCGGCAATGGCGGCCATTGACATCGATCTCAGTTGCATGTCGCAAGCGTCGGGTAATCGCATCTTCCGCGGGCTGAGATCTTGGGTCATACTCGATGGTGTCCGCGCCGATCAGCCAAGTTGCGCCGGAGCAGGGTAGATGGCTCTTTTCAAGATGGTTCGAGATTCTGGATACGCCGACTGGCTCCGAGCCTACGAGATCGTCCTAGACGGGAAGACGATCTCCGAGGTTCGGAACGGTGAGATGAAGTGTCTCTCCGTTTCTCCGGGTCAACAGGAGGTGTATTTGCGCATCAGTTGGTGCAGATCGAATCCGGTTGAGTTCATTGCGACAGAAGATGAAGCGGTGGTGTTCAATGTCAGGTCCAGTCTTCGGGGCGCCCGCCTTCTCCTCGGGCTGTGGTACATCCTTCTTGCTCCGAACTCATATCTCCAGCTCGAGCGAGCTGACCGCTAGTCGGACGTCTTGCGGGGGAGCACGGGTGTCGACCGCCAGAACCGAATACGGGTAGATCGGGGAGATGCTCAGCCACGGTTTGGACTTGCCCCCAGTATTGAGACAAGCGGTTAAGACTCAAAATCCATTGAAAGGGAGAATTGAGTCATGGGATTGTCTCGTAGGCAGTTCACCAAAGAGTTCAAACTGACCGCCGTACGGCGGCTGGATCAAGGGGTTTCGATAGCCGAAGTGGCGCGGGCGTTGGAGGTCAACCCCAACGTGCTGCATCGCTGGCGGCGGGAGTTTCGCCACGGCCCCGGCAACGCGTTTCCGGGCAACGGCAAGCAGCGCTGGCCGGAAGGGCGGATTGCGGAACTGGAGCGCAAGATCGGTCAGCAGACCGTGGAGATGGATTTTTTGAAGGGATGCTTGCAGCGCATCGAGGAGCAGCGGATGCTGCAGGCATTGACTGGAAATCCGCGGTCTACCGGAAGGTCCAAGAAGAAGTGAAGGCCGGCCGGGGACTGAAGATCGAGCGCATGGTGGAGCTGGGCCGGGTCGGCCGGTCCGGCTTCTACCGCTTCCATGAGGACGGCCGGACTGGGCCTGATCCGGACATGGATCTGCGCGACGCCATTCAACACATCGCCTTGGAGTGGCCCAGCTACGGCCGGCCACGGATCACCGCCGAGTTGCGGCGACGCGGCTGGACGGTGAACCCGAAGCGGGTGTACCGCATCCTGCGGGAAGACAATCTGCTGTGCGTGAGGAAACGGAAGTTCGTCGTGACGACCGACTCCAACCACGGGCGGAAAGTCTACCCGAACCTGGCCGGCCAGATGGTGGTGACCGATGTGGACCAGCTGTGGGTGGCCGACATCACCTACATCCGCTTGCAGGACGAGTTTGTGTTCCTGGCGGTGATCCTGGATGCCTGTTCGCGCCGCGTGATCGGTTGGGCCTTGGAGCGGACCCTGGAGGACGACTTGACGCTGGCCGCGCTGCGCATGGCCTTATCCCAGCGCACGATCCGGCCGGGCCTGGTCCATCACTCCGACCGCGGCTCCCAATACGCCTCGACAGACTACACGGATCTGCTGAAGGCGCAGGGCATCGACATCAGCATGAGCCGGAAAGGAAACCCCTGGGACAACGCCGCCTGCGAGTCGTTCATGAAGAGCCTGAAATACGAAGAAGTGCTGCGCAACGAATATCGGGACCTGGGCGAGGCGCGCCGCTCGATCGTCCGGTTCCTCGATCAGGTGTACAACGAAAAGCGGCTGCACTCGGCTCTGGGCTACCGTCCGCCTGTGGAGTTCGAGCAGGCCCTATACGCTCGCAGGCTGGCCGCCCAGACGGCGCAGGCAGGAGAACTGGAATGCACACACCTGCGATGAACCGGCGGCGGGACCGCAGTGGGGGCGAAGGCAAAGGCGCCCATAACAGGGAAACCCTCCAAACGACCGGAAGGACTACCCGGATTGTAATCGTCCCAAGAGAGTTTGCGCCGATCCCTCACGCCCCCGCCGGGCTCCGAATTCCGATGGCCATCCGAATGCGTTTTCTGAGGCATGACGGAATCTATCGGTCCGATGTGGTCCAAACCAGCAAAACCAAACCCCGGGGTGGGACCGTGCCGCCTCCCGCTGGTCGGCCCCGAGCCCAGGTAAAAGAACGCGTCGGGAGGACCACGCTCTTCTCATCGTCCTCGATGAGTTCCGGCCGGCTATTCCTCGATCGGGTTGCTCGCCAGCATTGCCCGTCTCCGCTTCGCCGACACGGCCAGAATAATCCGATTGCCAGATCCGAGGGAACGAATTATCATCGAACGGTAAGCAGTGTCTTAACTGTTTGTCTCAACTCAGGGGGCAGGCGCATTCGGGATCTCAGTGCACAACGTTTGAGTTTTCCCTCTGCGACTGGCGAATTCGGGCGTGACGCCACGACAGTCATGTGGAAACTGCGAAACGCCCTTGACCGCCCACGCAATTACGTGCCGGTCGAAGCCGTGGAGACGTACCCTCAAGATCCCCTTGGGTTCCTTTCCGACTATCTGTGTCGGTTCGGGGCTTTGCTCCGACACTGGCCCTTGATGTGGAGTATCGCCGCAGAACACCGAACCGCACCATCCGGTGTCTGATCTGCCCTCCGGCTCCCGGAACCATCCCCCAAGCCGCGCTTCTGCAGGTGCGCCAGTTTTGACGATCAAAGTGAGCCAACG
>CAIQIC010000147.1 GCA_903871765.1 uncultured Lentisphaerota bacterium | reverse complement strand
GCCAGAATATAAATGACCACGTCGAAATTCGACGCGGCGATGGTCAGCGGTAATGGCATGCTCGGGGTTCGGGGTTCGGGGTTCAGGGGGCAGGATTCTCTTCTCAGATTTTTCTCCTGCTGTCTGCCTCCGGTTTCAATTTTCAGTATTTCTTAGTTTATTTCGGATTTCGTGTTTCTAATTTCTGTTTTTCTTTTGGTTCACCCCTTCGGCGTCGGCGGCTCCTCGCCGCCGCCGAGCGACTCGCGCATGGTCGTGTCGGCCATGAGATTCTGCATGCGCAGATAATCCATGACGCCCAGCTTGCCTTCCTTGAGCGCCTGGGAAATGGCCATCGGGATTTGCGCCTGGGACTCGACCAGCTTGGCCTGCATCTCCTGGGTCCGCGCGCGCATTTCCTGTTCCGCGGCAACGGCCATGACGCGCCGGCCCTCGGCCTCAGCCTGGCGCAGTTTTTTATCGGCTTCGGCGCGCTCGGTTTCGAGCAGGGCGCCGACGTTGGCCACCTCGCGGGCGCCGCTGACGCCGGCGACGGAGACATCGGCGATATCAATGGACACGATCTCGAACGCCGTCTGCGAATCGAGCCCGCTGTCCAGCACCTTGCGGCTGATGTGGTCGGGGTTCTCCAGCACGTCCTTGTAGGTGGCCGAGGAGCCGATGGCGCTGACAATGCCCTGGCCGACGCGGGCGATGATGGTCTCCTCCGTCGCGCCGCCAACGAGTTGCTTGAGGTTTGTGCGGACCGTGACGCGGGCCTTGACCAGCAGCCGGATACCGTCCTTGGCGACAGCGTCGAGCATGGTCGTGCCGCGGGCCGGATCGGGGCAGTCAATGACTTTCGGGTTGACGCTGGTCTGCACGGCGGCATGGACATCGCGGCCGGCGAGGTTGATCGCGCAGGCGTTCTGGTACGTCAGCGGAATGCCGGCCTTGTCAGCGGCGATCATGGCGTTCACGACCTGGATGACATCGCCGCCGGCGAGGTAATGGGCCTCGAGGGCGTCGGTGCCCAGGCCGATGCCGGCCTTGACCAGACGGATGCGTGCCTCGACGATGAGCGAGGGCGGCACACGCCGCAGCTTCATGGCGACGAGGGTGAACAGGCCGACCCGCGCGCCGGAGGTCAGCGCCTGGACCCAGATCTTCAGGAAGTAGAAGAAGACCCCGACGATCACCAGGACCATGATCGCCAACAGGGCGAGCAGAACCAATCCGAATTGTGCAACTTGCATATTGACTCCTTTCGTCTTCGTTCGTCTGTGTTTGCAAAGCGGGGCTACGGCGCAAAACCATCCAGCGGCGGCGGGATTTCGGGGTGCGGCGGCAGCGGCGCGGCCGCCGGCAACGGTTCCCGCTCGCCGGCCAGAATGGCCAGCGCAAAAGCGCCCATGCCGTAAAACACGATCAGCAGCCAAACCACCCAGCCCACCATCGGCAGGGCCGCGGCAGCATACAGCACCACCAAGCCGAAGGCGAGCACCGGCAACGCCGCCCGCGGCGACGGCGCCGGCCGGCCGCGCATAAGCCGGCTGCCCACCATCAGCGCCACGGGCACCTTGGCCAGGTACAGCAACATGCCGAAGCTGACCAGCAGCAGCACGCCCAGCGGAATGCCGATCCAGGTCACCAGCGCCAAGCCGCCCAGCATCAGCAACAGCGCGAACATGATCGCACCGGCCAACAGACATTTGTGCGGCTGCTGCTGCAGGTTCATGACGGAGCGCGCCGTGAAGCGCGGAAAGACGGCCAGGAAAGGCAGGCCGGCCAGCAGCGCGGCCAGGAGCAACGCCACCTGGAGCAGCAGGGCCTGCCGCGGCGTGACCTGGAGCGGGGCGATCGGCCAGGCGATGGTCGGCTGCCGGATGAGCTGGCCGTGCAGCTTGACTTGGTTGTCGAGGATGAGTTCCTTGGGCGCCGTATAGATCAGGTTGCCTTGAATCTCCGTGCCGGGCATGATTACGATTTCCTCGCCGCCAATCCGGCAGTCGCCGCCGATCCGGCCCTGCACCGTGACGCGGTTGCCGATGGCGACCAGTTTCTGCCCGATATCCGCCTCGGTGGATATCGAACCGCCCGGCGCGAACAGCAGGGCCTCCTCGCCGACGGCGGCGGTCGCGCCCAGCCGGATGGTATCCGCGACGATTTCCAGGCCCGCGTCCACGCGGCCCTCGACCTGCACTTCCCGGCGCGCCGCCAGCCGCACCGACTGCCGGGCGGCGCCGGAGAAGGTGATGGAATCGGCCAGCGCCCAGACGTCGCGGTGGAAGGCGCCGGTCAAATGGGCTTCGCGGCTTTGCAGAAACAGCCCGCGGTTGGCGGTGCCGGCGAACTGGACGGTGTCCGCCGCCAGCCAGAGCTCGTTGCTGGCCGTCCGGCCGCGCGGCAGATCGAAGCGATCGGTCCGCTGAAAATCAAGCGCCGGCGCGCGGGCGCCGCACGCGAGCAGGAACAGGAGGACCAGCGCAACGGTGGACTTTTTCATGACGGTCTGCTTACAATGCCGGCGTCGCGAACTGTCGGACCACGATCCGGTTGCCCTCCACGGCGATCACGCGGACGCGCGCACCGGCCGGAATCCAACTGCTTTCGGCAACGACATCCACCCGCTGGCCCCCGAGGAGCGCGAGACCGGCCGGGCGCAGGTTGGATAGTGCTTCGCCCTCCTGGTGCAGCAACGCCTCGCCCCCCGCGACGGCCGTGAACTGACGGCCATCGGCCTCCAGCGTCAGCCGGCGGCCCCACGGGCTCTTCGGAAAAAATCGAATCCACAGATAAACGCAGACACCGGCCAGGACGACGATCAGCGCCACCGCCAGCAGATTATAGGGCGCCTCGAACTGCGAACCGCCGACGATGGCCGCGCCGACCAGCGCCAGAGCGCCGCACAAGCCCACCAGGCCGCCGGGGAGGAATATCTCCGCTCCGATCAGCAGGAGCCCGCCCAGCAGCAGAATCAAGTAAAGGGTCAGCGACGGATTCATGTCGGTCTCTTCCTTAAAACCGGCCCCACCCTACCCGATGCCGCCGGTCAAGGCGATGAAATTTGTCGAGCGTCCGTCGCGGGGCGGCCACGGCTCGCCAGTTCGCCGGGTCTCCGACCCGGCGAACGCGGCGCCGCGTCAGAGACGCGGCCTACAGAAATTCACACGACGCCGATGATCTCCCTGTAGGCCGGGTCTCCGACCCGGCGCGCTTCTCCACCACGATCCGGTTGCCGTAGGCCTCGACGATGCGGAGGAGCGTGCCGGCCGGGAGAAAGTCGCCGCGCGTGACGACATCGAGCCGGCGCTCGCCGAACTGCGCGGAGCCGGCGGGCCGCAGCGGCATCAGGGCCGCGCCGGTCAGGCCGATGAGCGCCGTGGTGTCCTCCGCCAGCGCGCGATAGCCCTCCCGGGCGGCCGCGGACTGATCCAAGACCAGCCGGCGGTAAAAGCCCGTGCGGGGCAGCCAGCGTCCCGCCAGCAGGGCAGCGGGCAACAGCAACACCAGCGCCAACGCCAGCTTGAACAGCGGCTCCTGAACCAGCGGCCAAGCCAAGTGCCGCGGCTCGCCGGGGATATGCCGGATCATCGCGCTCAGCAGGGCCCAGAGCATCAGAATCAGGCCGGCGACGCCGAGCAGGCCGAAGCCGGGGATCAAAAACACCTCGACAATCAGCAGCGCCGCGCCAAGGACGAACAGGATCACTTCCTCCAAGCCCGCCAGCCCCGCGATATGGTGGCCCCAGAAAAAGAGCGCCAGGCAGACCACGCCCAGAATGCCGGGCAGGACCACGCCGGGCGTCTTGATTTCCAGGTAAATGCCCAACAGTCCCGCCATGAGGAACAGCGGGGCGAGCATGGCAATCCAGCGGGCCAGGCGCTCTGCGGACGTGACCCGGAGTTCCCGCACCTCGGCATTTTTTATGCCGACCGTATCGAGCAAGGCGTCCAGATCCCGGACCGTGCCGGCCGACACCAGCGGCAGCCGATTCTTGCCAACCTTGCGTTCGGCCTCGATGTTCGTCAGGGCCAGGAGCCGGCCGGGCGGGCAGATCTCTTCCCCATCCATCTTCAGATCCTTTTCAATCCGCACCATCTTTTCCGCCACTTCGGGATCGTGGCCGCTCTGCTCCGCCGCGGCGCGAATCAGCACCGCGACGGCGGAGACGGACTTCTCCTTCAGGTCGGCGGGCATCTCCTGCACGCCCCCCCAGGGCGTCATCAGGATCGGCATGGCGTCGCCGATGACCGCGCCGGGCGTCATGTATATTTGTTTCGTGGCCAGTGCAATAATCGCGCCGGCGGAAAAGGCGCGTTTTTCCACCAGCGTGTAGGACGGGATCTTGAGAAGCTGAATCGTGTGGACGATTTCATCGGCGGCGTCCACCGTGCCGCCGTTCGTATCCATGACGAAGACGATGGCGCGCGCCCGCGCCGCCCCGGCTTCGGCCACGCCGCGCCGGATCACGTACAGCAGCGCCGGCTCGATCATGCCGCGGATGGGGATGGTGTACACCACGCCCCCCGGCGCCGCCGGCGGCGGCGCGGCATGGACCGGGCCGGCCGATATCATCGCCCACAGCCCCAGTCCCAAGACCCCTGTTCGCAGCCACTTCAACATTTATGCGTTCCAAAGTACGTGGCTACTATAACGGAATTGAGGTCCATCCACAATCCCGGAACGGTGGGGTGGGACGGACGAACGCGAGTTGCCGCATCAGGGATGGGGCGGAACGCCGTTGGAAGCCGTCTCGTCGTCCACGAACTTGAAGACCAGCTCGCCGGGTTTGGCCAGACCGATCTCCTCACGGGCGAGCTTTTCGACGAAGCGCGGATCGTTCCGCAGCCGCTCCTGCTGCCGGCGGTGATGCGCCAGCATCTCCTCCTCCAACCGGACGTCGTCCGCGCGCCGGGATTCGATGCGCTGTAAATCGTAGTAGCTCCTGATTTTGGGCGCAAACAGCCAGATCACCAGGACCAGGGTCAGCAGCCCGATGACGATCAAGCCGCCCTTGTATATGGCCGCCCAGATGTTCATAGCTCAATCGAGCGTGTAGCCGTACTGCGCATCGGCGCCCAGCATTTCCTCGATGCGGAGGAGCTGGTTGTACTTGCAGATGCGGTCCGTGCGGCTGGCGGAGCCGGTCTTGATCTGGCCGGCGTTCGTCGCCACGGCGATGTCCGCGATGGTCGCGTCCTCGGTCTCGCCGGAGCGATGGCTGATCACCGCGGTGTAGCGCGCGCGCTTGGCCAGCTCGATGGCGTCGAGCGTCTCGGTGAGCGTGCCGATCTGGTTGACCTTGATCAGGATCGAGTTGGCCGTCCCGGTCCGGATGCCCTTGCGCAGGAACTTGGTGTTCGTCACGAACAGGTCGTCGCCGACGATCTGGATCTTGTCGCCGAGGCGGTCGGTCAGCAGCTTCCAGCCGGCCCAGTCGCTCTCCGCCATGCCGTCCTCGATGCTGATGATCGGGTAGTGCTTGACCCAGCCGGCCCA
Source organism: uncultured Lentisphaerota bacterium (assembly GCA_903871765.1). Taxonomy (GTDB): domain Bacteria; phylum Verrucomicrobiota; class Kiritimatiellia; order CAIQIC01; family CAIQIC01; genus CAIQIC01. Next base: position 1,066 of record CAIQIC010000147.1, on the reverse strand, counting down.
GAATTCCACCATCTGCTCGGCGGTTTTTTCGGATTTATCGCTCTTCTTGAAGATGTATTTCTTCTTCTGCGTGTCGTAGAACTCGCTGGCGGCGGGGTCCAGGCAGATGAAGACGTCCTTGCCGGCCTTGTACCCAGCCAGGCCGATGGCCGCCATGATGGCGTCCAGGGCGGCGACGTTGCTCGGCAGGTTAGGCGCAAAGCCGCCCTCGTCGCCCACCGCCGTGCTCAGACCCTGCTTCTTCAGCACGCTCTTCAGCGCGTGAAAGATCTCCGCGCCCATGCGCAGCCCTTCGCGGAAGCTCGGCGCGCCCTTGGGGCAGATCATGAACTCCTGGACGTCCACCGGGGCATCGGAGTGCGCGCCGCCGTTGAGGACGTTCATCATCGGCACCGGCAGGACCTTGGCGTTCGTGCCGCCGATGTAGCGGAACAGCGGAAGTTCGAGGTAATTCGCGGCCGCGTGCGCCGCCGCCAGTGAGACGCCGAGGATGGCGTTCGCGCCCAGCTTGCTCTTGGTCTCCGTGCCGTCGAGTTCAATCATCGTCCGGTCAATCGCTTTCTGCTCCAGCGCGCTCATGCCGATCAGCTTCGGCGCGATCTTCGTGTTGACATTGGCGACGGCCTTCAGGACGCCCTTGCCGAGGTAGCGCTGCTTGTCGCCATCGCGCAATTCGATCGCCTCGTTTTCGCCCGTCGAGGCGCCGGACGGGACCGCGGCGCGGCCCAGCACGCCGCAATCCAGCAGCACGTCCACTTCCACCGTCGGATTGCCGCGCGAATCGAGGATTTCCCGGCCGGTGATTCCAATGATTTCTGACATAATCTGGCTCCTTTTTGATTAAGTTGCTTCCTTACTGCCGCCGGCGCGGATGGTAGCTCATGGGCCGACAGGATTCAAGCTTTGAAAAACAGCGGGGCCGGACGCGAATTGCCTCAAATGAAAAGACACCCGCGGATGTGCTGTGGGTAGCAGGGAAAGGAATCGTTGACTCACGGGAAAAGACACCGCAAATAGGGGCATGGCAACGATGAGTATGCACAGTCGACAAGAGGTGGTGGCGGCG
>CAIQIC010000146.1 GCA_903871765.1 uncultured Lentisphaerota bacterium | reverse complement strand
TTTCCCGTAAGACCCTTTACTGTATTCTGCGAGACGATTTCACTGGCCGCTACTTGCGTAGCGGGCGCTCCCTGTGCCGGCAAATAGAAAACCAGAGACAGGAGAATTGCTGGCACTATTGCCTTCATGTGTTTCTCTCCGAAGAATGATTGGACTGGCTCTTCCGGTTTTGGGTGCGAACACCGCACAATCCGGAACACTGCGGATATCAGCCATTGTATCATGAGGGGCAGCATATGAAATGCCCGTGGTGCGTAGACATTGGAGTATTGCCCCCTATGCAAGAAGACGCTGGCCGGCGGTTTTCTTGTCCAACTGCTTGGCAGAAAAAGCACGTCCCGTCGATTTGTGTGTGCGGCGATTTCGCCTGTTTGGAAGGTTGCTGTTGGCCCACGGTCGCCTCGGGCGTTACTTTCGCCTCTCACCAGAGCTGCCAAGAATCGTTGGGTTCTTGAGGCTAGGCCGGCGAGAAACCGCTCGCGGAGCGATCGCGTGGCGCGAATTGCCTCGTCGGATACCGGAGGCAAAGGTACCGGGGTCTTGTCAGCCCCCGCCACCGGGTTGTAGAGAGCGAGCGTTGCGAAACCGATCAACCAACGTGCCGTTATCTTCTTCATAGGATACCTTTCTTGGATACCTGTCTTGTTTACTAAGTGCCAATCATTGTTTACCGTTACGGCCTCAATTCCAGATGCTTTTCATTCGCCAGATGTCGAGGGCCTCCAGATTCACGCTTCCGCCATCACTGAAGACGTCCAGCCCCTGGCTGGCCGGATCGGAGTACGTGCGTTTGGTAATCACGCGACCGGCGGCAAACACCTCCACGACGGAGCGATCGAGGAAGATGTGCAGCGCGACCTTCTGGCCGGCCGGAAAGTCGGCTTTGTCGCTCACCTCGCCGTCGACGACCGACCCGGCCACGCCGAACCGGCCGGTCGCTGGTTCGTAGTAGACAACAGTCTGTTCCTTGCCGTCCTTGGACATCCTCAGCTTCACACCGAACCGCTTGGCGGTGGCGCCCTTCGGATCGAACGATGCGACAATCTCCAACGCAGTACCGGTAAAATCCTTGAGCAACCCGGGGGCGGAAGACTCGATAGAGCGATCTTTCAGCGCAAGATGCGCGTACCGAAGAAGCCGCAATTCCGGGATTGGGTCTTGAACCAGCTTGTCGGCCTCGAGCGTCAAGACGCGCGGAATCGAGTGGTTCCCGTCCCAGTACGGAACTCCTTTGGTTGGAGTCTGGCCACCGCGCACCCAGCCGAACATCAGCCGCCGCTGGGAACCGCCGGGCCCCTTATCATCGACCATGTGAGGATTCGGTGCATAGAAATGAGGGGAAACGTCAAGGATCTCCGCTTCCTCCCTGTCCGGCTTGAACACGAAAGAAGTCTTGTCATAGGCGCCGACCCAGTAACGTACGGGGCAGACCCCGATGATCAGCACGGACTTTTCGCCAAAGGGCAGCAGGTACGGCAGCTCCCAGAAATTCCCGTACTTGCTGGTTGTATAGATGCGACTGCGGTAGGTCCAGTTTTCCAAATCCGGCGACGACCACAACACGGCCGCGCCACCATTCGCATACCTGCCCCCGCAAAGCTGGTACCAGGTTCCGCCGTCTTTCCATAGTTGTCCGTCCCAATGGACGGGCGTGCCGGCGTACGGCGGCTTGTCCATCACCAGCTTCTTCCGCCAGGTCACCATGCCATCGTCGCTGCGGGCCATCACGCCATTGGCGGTCTGGTGAGTGGAGTTACCGGTATAGATGAACGTGGGAATCCCCTTGTCGTCAATCACCAGATTCCCTGAAAAGACCGCCTCGCGGTCCCACGTGGTATCCGGCCACATCGCAACAGGCCAATCCTCCCAGCGAACAAGGTCTTTGCTTACCAAGTGACCACGCCGGCAGCCATCCGGGTTCTTGTCGTTGAGGTAGAAGATGTGATACTTGCCATCGTGGTAGATCGGCCCATTGACGTCAAACGTGAAGTCCAGGGGGCCCATGGTGTGATAGGCGGGGCGCTGCGGATCGCGAACCTCCATCCAGCGTCTCAACTCCAGGGCGGCTTTCGCAAAAACTGCTTTGTCCTGACTCTTGATGACAGTTCTATACCTCGCGGCAGGGTTGTTGTCGGTCCCTGCCGCCGTACCGCCTTCTTTCGCATTGAGTTCCAGGCAATCGATGCCGATCAGGGAATTTCTGGACTGGGGATTCTTTCCCCGGTAGGTGATCGTCAGACGGTGCTTGCCGGCGGCCAGCGTCGCCGGCTTGAGCTTGAAGACCATGGGCGGTTGCAGCCTTGGCTGAAAGAGGTCAATCGCCTCACTCTCAGGACCATCGTCGAGTTGGAAACTGAATATGCCATAGTCCTCGGCCTTGGACAGGTGCAATTCCAGTTCATAGGAGCCCGCCTTGTCCACCGGCACTTCCATAACAAGCTGGTCGCCTTCGCTCAATCCTCCCCACCAGACCAGTTGGCTGTCGTCGCTCCAGTGATTGCCGAAGGGCGTCATGTCCTGCGGCTCGACCCGGCTCCGGCTCACGGATTGGACCTTCAGGGACTCGGCTTCGATCAGGCCGGGAACCGCCTTCGGCGCCTCGTACAGATCGCGAAAGTGTGCGAGGAGCGCGGGTTTGTCGCCTCGAATATAGACGGGAATATGCTCAATCGGAGCGTCGGCGGTGATGGCTTTTCCACCCTGGATCTTCTTTCCTGTCCAGGCATCGGTCCATTCGACTCCCGCCGGAAGATAGACCTCGCGGCTGCGCATCCCGTATTTGGTGACGGGGAC
>CAIQIC010000145.1 GCA_903871765.1 uncultured Lentisphaerota bacterium | reverse complement strand
GGGGCGATAGTCCTCACCAAAACTGGCTTCCTCGTGCCAGCGCAGGATCATAATCACGAGGAGCACAAATACGCCGATAACCGCCACCACAATGAGACCCGTGAACAGCACGTCGCCGGACGAATCCCGGTCTTGGTAAGCTCCATTCACGGAATTTTCCTTCGCGGTCTGTGCATGGCCAGGCACCGCGGGGCGACCGACTCCTCCACGTGATGCTTGTCGGTACCCCCGCTCCGCGCGGAGAATTGAACACCAACCGCCGATCTTTTGCAAGACGTGCGCCGCCTTACTTTTGTATCAGGAAAAACCTTAGGGGCATCCGGCATTCATTCTGGGCTGGAAGAAGGCTGGATTATGGGCTTGACAGGCCCATCCGCCAGGTAATAATCACCGCATGAACACGTACGGCATCCAGGCGGCACGGAAAACGGCGCTCCCCCGGCGGGCGCGCCAGCGCAATTTCTTATCTGCTGCTTGTTGTGTGTCCAGCGCCAGTCCGAAGTGGCCGTCAACCAGCGGCGAGGTGACTGCAAGCGCAGTGGCTTGAACCGCGAGGCCGGGAATGATGGCGAACTGGAGTTTCATCGGTTGCCGATAGTACGGCTGGGCGCGATTGCGACAAGTTGGTCTTGTCCCGCAAATGGCGCCGACATACAGTTGCGGACTGTGACGAATAGAGTTTTTGTCGCGATCATTGTGCTGGCGGCGGCCACGTCGCTGCACGCTCAGGGGACGCGGGCCGATTACGAGCGCGCGGCGAACGTTCGCCGGCTGACGGCGAACAAGGTCTTCAAGGACCTGGTCGTCGCGCACTGGTTCGCCGACAACACACGTTTCTGGTACCGCAACGATCTGGCCGGCGGCAAACACGAGTTCATCGTGGTTGATGCGGCCACGGGCAGCCGGCAAGTGGTCGCCGATCAGCCTGAAGGCGAGAAGTCCGGCACCTCGCTACCGGCGTCCGCCACACCGCACGCCAGTACCGACACCGGGCCCCCAACTTCCATCACATTCATCAATCGCATCAAGACTGACGTGGAAATTTTCTGGCTGGACTTCGACGGCGGGCGTGAGCACTACGCGACCGTGGGCACCGGCGAACGATACGCGCAGCACACGTTTGCCGGCCACGTCTGGCTGGCCGCCGATCCGCAGGGGAGGACGTTGGCGGTGTTCGAGGCCACGGATGAAGCGAGCGATGCGGTGTTTGACGGGACGCATCCGCCGCCGGAAGAACCGCGAGCGCGTCCCGACGGTGAATCGCCCGACGGCCGCTGGGCGGCATTCATCAAAGGCCACAACGTTTACCTGCGTGACAAGCCGGCAGGCAAGGAACTCGCGCTGAGCACTGACGGCACCGCGGACGATGCCTACGATGGCGAGTTCTTCTGGTCGCCGGATTCGAAGAAACTGGTCGTCATCCGCACCAAGAAAGGCGACGAGCGCAAGGTGTATCTCATCGAGTCGTCGCCGAAAGATCAGCTCCAGCCGAAGCTGCATTGGTACGAGTACCTGAAACCCGGCGACAAGATTCCGCTGTCCAAGCCGCACCTGTTCGATGTCGCCGCCGCGAAGCCGGCGCCTTTCAGCGACGAGTTGTTTCCGAATCCGTGGAGCATTGGCGACGTGCGCTGGGCGCCGGACTCGGGCCGATTCACATTCCTCTACAACCAGCGCGGACACCAGGTGCTGCGGATCGTGGCGGTGGACACCGGCAGCGGCGCGGCGCGGGCGCTCATTGACGAGCGCAGCCCGACGTTCGTTGATTACGCGGACAAGGAGTTCACGCATCACCTCGACGACACGCACGAGATTATCTGGATGTCGGAACGCGACGGCTGGAACCATCTCTATCTCTGCGACGCCGCCACCGGCCGCGTGAAGAACCAGATCACCAAGGGCACATGGGTGGTCCGCCAGGTGGACCGGGTGGACGATGCAAAACGGCAGATCTGGTTTCGCGCGGGCGGAATTCGGCCGGGCCAGTCGCCGTACCATGTCCATTACTGCCGGGTAAACTTCGACGGCACGGAACTGGTCGTGCTCACCGCCGGCGACGGCACGCACACGGTGAAATTCTCGCCCGATGGCCGGCACTTCGTCGACACCTGGTCGCGCGTGGACCTGCCACCCGTGACCGAACTGCGCCGCAGCGATGACGGCAAGCTGGTCGCCGAACTGGAGCGGGCCGATGCGACGGCCCTGCTCAAGACTGGCTGGCGCGCACCCACGCGGTTCGTCGCCAAGGGCCGCGACGGCGTCACGGACATCCACGGCGTGATCTACCGGCCCACCACGTTCGATCCGCACCGGAAATACCCGGTCATCGAGGAAATCTACGCCGGCCCGAACGACGCCTACGTGCCGCAATCGTTCGCGGCGTTCCACGCCCCGCAGGCGCTGGCGGAACTCGGCTTCGTCGTCGTGCAGATTGACGGCATGGGCACCTTGCACCGCTCGAAGAAGTTCCACGATGTCTGCTGGAAGAACCTCGGCGACGCCGGGTTGCCCGACCGGATCCTCTGGATCAAGGCCGCCGCTGTGAAGTACCCGTACCTCGACGCCACCCGCGTCGGCATTTACGGCGGTTCCGCGGGTGGACAGAGCGCGTTGCGGGCGCTGCTGGCGCATGGCGACTTCTACAAGGCCGCCGCCGACTGCGGCTGCCATGACAACCGGATGGACAAGATCTGGTGGAACGAATTATGGATGGGCTGGCCGGTCGGCCCGGAGTACGCCGCACAATCCAACGTGACCAACGCCTCCAAGCTCCAAGGCAAACTTCTGCTCACCGTCGGCGAACTCGACCGCAACGTGGACCCGGCCTCGACGATGCAGGTCGTCAACGCGCTGATCAAGGCCGACAAGGATTTCGAGTTGGTGGTGGTCCCCGGCGCCGGCCACGGCGCCGGAGAGAGTCCCTACGGCCAGCGCCGCCGCGCCGATTTCTTCGTGCGCCACCTGCTCGGCGTCGAACCGCGCCGGTGATTCCGCCGCCTGATTCCACCAGGCTCCTGCTTCAGCCAGCGCCCGATGCGACACTCAACGGAAGCGGCGTTTCGCGGCAACCGGTATTAAGCGCTCGCTTGGCCATGATTGATTCTCCAGCGTTGGTTGAATGGGCCCTGAAAACCGTCCGACCGGAGTACCCTAAAAAGTCGTTGTTGGCCGCAAGTCTTTTGCGAAAAATTCACGGCGGTGATCTTCTGCATCAGGGCTTGGAAAAAATCTTCCACAGCGCCCTTGTCCTTGTGCGCGTCGGCGTATGCATCGGCGATGGCCTGCGCTTCATCCTTGCTGGTTTGGCCGGTGCTTTTCCAAGTATCGCGGCCATTGACTGACAGGCGGAAGTAGTAGTATTTTCCGCGTTTGAAGACCTTAGCCATGATTTTGCCCTTGCATTCTAGTTGCTTTTCGTTGCGACGTGAAAGCCTACGCGCATATAACAGGCATTGCATGCAAATGTTGTAGCAAAATCGGTAGCAATTTGATTTTAAGGCTTTATGATCTTCTGCTGCATAGCTGTAACTTGTTGAATATTAAAGTTAATGCCCGGGTGGTGGAATGGCAGACACAAGGGACTTAAAATCCCTTGACCGCAAGGTCGTGCGGGTTCGAGTCCCGCCCCGGGCACCAGCGACAACCGGCTCTGAAAGATTTGCCAAGGATCTGCAGCGGCTGGCCTCCCCCGCGTCCTTGCGGCGCTGGCGACCGCCGCGCAGGTTAGAAGGTCGTCCCGATGCAGCTTGAGCCTTCAGCCTTCGACCTCAGTCCCTGCTCGCACTCAGCCTTCGGTCTGGCTACGCAGGCCGGCGAGTGTCCCGGCTATTCCCATTTCTTTCTGAACTCCGCGATTTGCGTCTTGACCGTCTCGATTTCAACTTTCAGCGCGGCCAGGTCCTGCTCCATCCGGGCTAGGTGTTCCGCGTCGCCCGGGACCGGCCGGCCGGCCGGTTCCGGCGGCGACTCGGCGCGCGGGGCGGCGCTGGCCACTGCGCCGGCGAGCAGATGGGCATAGCGCGGCTCCTTGCGGCCCGGTTCACGGGGCAGTTTCACCACCATCGCCCCATCCGGCCGGTTGATCAGCTCCTGCAGCGTGGCCTCAACGTCGGCCAACGTATTGAACGCATGCAGCCGTTCTGTGCGCGTGCGCAATTCGCCGACGGTTTGCGGACCGCGCAGCATCAGTTCGCACAGGACGGCCAATTGCGGCGCCGTGAGCTGCCAGCGTTCCAGGAGGCCGTGCTTGTATTTGGGACCGCGGTGGCCGGGCACCGTGACGGACCAAACCAGTTGGTGGTCGAAGCGGAGCCGATCCAGCGTCTGGACCAAGCTTTTTTCGTCCAGTTGCATTTCCGGGTTGCGGTTGGATTTTTGATTGCAGGCCAGGATCAGCGCGTTGAGGGCCAGGGGATAGTAATCCGGCGTGGTGACTGCTTTCTCGATCAGGCAGCCCAGTACACGGATTTCGATTGTCGAGAAACTAAAGGTCATCGGTGCTCCTTGTACTACGTTTCATCCTGTTGTCAATATCCCACGCTTTAGCTTTTCAGTTCTCATCCGGGCGCAAACATGCCAAGGTAGGAGCGCGACGCGGAAGGGTG
>CAIQIC010000144.1 GCA_903871765.1 uncultured Lentisphaerota bacterium | reverse complement strand
GGGACCTGCTGGCGGCGGCGCAGCAATCCGCTGCCGCCGAGCCCAAGGCAAAGAACGGGGCAGCCGCCGCCGCCAAGGAGGAACAGGCGCGGGCCGATGTTCCGCCACGGCTTGGTGATCGAGCCGGCCGTGCCGAGGGCGATTTGCAGGCCGTCCGCGTCGGCGGCCTGGACGACGCCGTTGTCGCCGAGTTCGCGGTCGGCAAACGGCTGCGGCTGTGCGGCGGTGAGCCGGCTGAACATGAAGCGCTGCAGGGCATCGAGCTGCCGGCAGGTCGCCGCCAGTTGTTCGCCGGCGGCGCGGCCTTCCGCGGTTTGCAGCGCGGCCGTACCAGCAACGGCGCGTTTAGCGACTTCGGCAAATTGGTAGCGGCGCACCAGCGGCGCGAGGGCGGACGGCAGCGCCTGGACGGCGTTGAGGTCCTTTTGCAGCGCGGCTTGGTGGGCCTGCTGCTCGGCGCGTTGCCGCTCGGCTGCGGCGAGTTGCAGTTCGGCCGCATGCTTTTGTTCCGCCGCATTGAGCTTGTCCAGTTGCTGGTTGACGAGCGGCAGCAGGGCGGGGGGCAGCTCTCCGCGCACGGCTTCCAGCGCCACGCGCGCCGGCGCGAACTGTTGCTGGGCCATCTGCCTGGCGGTCTCCGGAAGCAACCGTTGCAGGTTCTGGCACTGGGTGCGCCAGCGCTCCGCCAGCGGCTGGTAGGCGAAAGGCCAGGCCGGGGCGTTGGGTCCCGCCGGCCGGTAGGCGGCGAAGTGCCTGACGGCCGGTTCCAACTGGGCCCGGCGCAGGGCTTCCAGGCCCATGACAAAATGGGACAAGCCGCCCACCCACAGCGGCTGCTGGGCCAGCTCGGCGGCGAGCTTGGGCTCGTTCGTTTTTTCGAGCAGGAATGCGGCGAAGGCGCGCGGCAGGCGCGCGGTTTCGCCGGCGGCCGGCGCAAGGGCGTCCAGCTCCCGCAGCAGTGGCTCGGCCTCCGGGCCGCGCTCGCCGGCGCGCAGCGCGAGGGCTTGGAACAGGCGCAGCCAGACCCGTTGGCTCTGGTTGGTCAGCGGCTCGTCCTGCAGCGCCGCGAGCTGGGCGGCGACCCGGACCACCTCGCCGCTGGCGCAGGGGGCCATTGCCGCCGTCAGCAATTTGGCTTCTTCAGGCGAGAAGGGGTCGGTCGCTGCCATGACGCGGACTGCGCTACCGTTGGTCGCGGAGGCGGAGACGTTGGTGGCCGCGTGTACCTGCCCCGTGGGGCTGCCCGGCCGGGATGACCGCGCGAGATGAGCTTTCAACAGCAGGGCGAGCAGGATCAACAGCGCGACGCCGACGACCCCGACCATGATCCACAGGAGGAGGTGGCTCTTTTTTCCGGCGGCCGTGGCCGGGGCCGCGCGCATGGGAGGCGCCGTGCGCAGGGTCTCCTGGGCCTCCTGCAGGTCGGCGATCAGCGAGGCATAGTTGGGATACCGCAGGAACGGATCCGGCGCCAGCATGCGGGTGATGATGCGGACGGTGACGGGGTGCAGATCGGGCCGCAGCGCGCCGACGTCGGGCGGCGGTCCCTGCAGGCGCGCCAGCACGACCTGGGTGGCGGTTTCGCCGTCGAACGGCGGCTGAATGGTGAGCGCGTGAAACAGGGTGGCGCCCAGGCTGTAGAGATCGGCCCGGTGGTCGGCCTTTTGACGGCGGGCTTTTTCCGGCGCGAGATAAAACGGCGTGCCCCAGATTTCCTTGCTGACGGTTTTCTGCTGGTGGATGAAGCTGGCCAGGCCGAAGTCCACCACCTTGGCCAGACCCGCGCGGTCGAAAAGGATATTGGCGGGCTTGATGTCGCCGTGCGTCAGGCCCTTGGCTTGCGCCGCCTGGAGGCCCTGGGCCACATCCAGAGCGAGCGCCAGGGCCTTGGTCTCGTCCAACGGCTGGTTGGTGTTGATCAGTTGGTCCAGCCGACCGCCGTTGACCAATTCCATGACCAGGTACGGCTGTCCCTTTTCCTGGCCGAACGAAAAGATTTGCACCACGTTGGGATGATTGATGGCCGCCGCCGCGCGCGCTTCGCGCAGGAAATTGTCGACAAACTGCTGATCCGCGCCGAACGACCGGTGCATGATCTTGATGGCCACTTCGCGCCCGAGCGTGGTGTCCAGGGCGCGGTACACCGCGCCCATGCCGCCCGAGCCGAGCAGTTCGAGCAGCAGAAACGTGCCCAGCCGGCCCGGCACCATCTGCCGCGTCTGGCATTCCGGGCACGCGAAATGGGTGAACATGGGCAGGGCGGACACGTCCATGTGGTGGCCGCAGCGCGAGCAGGCGATTTTCGCGACCCGGTCTGCAATGACTTCAACGGATTCTTTGTCGGCCATCCGCACCTCTCAAAACTAGCGCAGTCTAGCGTTCAGGCGGCGACGATTCAACAACCAATGAGAGTTGCGTTACGGCCGCCGTCTTGGCTATGCTCCGCGGCATGCAGCAGTGCGCTCCTTCATGGCTGGCGATGCTGGGCGGCGCCTGCGGCGCCGCCGTGGTGCTGGCCGCGGCGGAGGGCCTGCCCGCGCGCGG
>CAIQIC010000143.1 GCA_903871765.1 uncultured Lentisphaerota bacterium | reverse complement strand
TAATCTTCACTTACTTAAGCGAAATTCCAGATATCTGGATGTAGAGATAATAAAATTGCTGGGCAAGTGTGGCAAAGCAGAAGATGCTGATCTTATTGTAGACCTGATGAAAGATAGTGATAATACCTGGTTGAGAGTGGAAGTTGCTAGAACATTGTCGAAAATCGGAAACAAAAAGACATTAGCCAGAATGAAGGAATTGTATAAACAAATTGAAATACATGAACCAGAGCGCTTGGAAAGGGAAAGGAAGAAAATCGAGGATCTCGGCAAATCTTATAAGGTTACTGTAAAGCGACTATCTCAGGGTGGGAAGACGTATTTGGATAAAATTAAGGATGAAATATATAAAATGGATAAACGCTTGGGAGAAGGCAATTGAAAGGGTGGCGAGGAGGCGATGACCCAGGCGACGGGGTCAACCCTGAAAATAGAAGTTAGTAATTAATGCCAATAGGAATGTGGGGTCAACTTCCATCTGAACAGGATGCTACTGCTCGGATCGGGACTTTGCTTGCAGAGGAAAAGCCTTCGGCTTTGAGTCCTTCTCCGGCCGCGCGGTGGCCATCCGCGGCGGCGGAAGGCGCTGCCCGGGCGCGTGGTGACGAATTCCACCGGCCCGGCGAGCGCCTCGGCGCTCCACAGGCGCAGCAGCAGGGTGCCGGGGGTGTGATCGGCTCCGCCGGCCGGACCTCCCGGAACTGCGGCAGCAACAGCAGCAGGGTCACGAGGCGCAGCGCGCCGGAGATGACGAACACGGCGGTCAGCGGCGATAGGGACGCGACGAGCGGAGACCGGGGTCACCCCGGATGTCCGTGGAAGGATGAGATGAAGAAGGAGATTTATCTCGACGGTGTCAAGGCTGCGATCAGCGCCGGTTCAGTCGCTGGCAACGTCATCACCCTCAGGCTGGGCGTCCCCTCGGATGCGAAGGTCATTGGCTACATCTCCGGACGCGACTGGGACGGGAAGCCGACGAATCTGATCTATGGCGCCAACGGCATCGCCGCCCTCACGTTCTGCGATGTGCCGATAGGCGCTGCGTTCACCCGGTAGACAAGCGGAAACCGCGCCAGTATAATCACCCGCCAAGAACAGAAAGCGATGTCCATCATGAACTACGCCAAACTGACCCGCCGCGATTTTCTGACCAGCACCGCCGTGGGCAGCCTGGCCGTCTGCGCGCTGCCCGCGCTGGCGGCGGACACCGCCACGGAGGCCCCGGCCGATCCGGCCGCGGCCGGCAGCCAGCGACTGACGCTCGCGCAGTTGCGGAAATGGGAAGCGCTCCAGTACGGGATGTTCATCCACTTCGGCATGAGCACCTTTGTCCAGAACGAGCTGCCCGACGGCAAGGCCCCCGCCACAGCCTACGCGCCCGATAAACTGGATGTGGACCAATGGGTGTCCGTGGCCCGGGATGCGGGCATGAAGTATGCCGTGCTGACGACCAAGCACGTGGCTGGGCATTGCCTCTGGCCCAGCAAACACACCGACTACACCGTGGCCCACAGCACGGACAAGACCAACGTGCTGGAGAAATTCTGTGCCGCCTGCGCCCAGAAGGGCGTCCTGCCCGGCTTCTACTATTGTTCCTGGGACAACCACAACCGGTTCGGCAGCAAGACGCCCTCGGACGGCGGCCCGTGGGGTGGAATGAATGGCATCCCCGGTCCCGATCCCAACCTGCCGCCCTTCACCACCTCGCTCTATCAGTATTTCCAGACCGCCCAGGTCACCGAGCTGCTCACCCAGTTCGGCCCGATTGCCGAGGTATGGATCGACATCCCCGGCGTCCTCGGCCGCGGCTACCGGACATATCTCTATCAGCACATCGCCGCGTTGCAGCCGCCGACGGTCATCATGATGAACAACGGCATCGGCAACCCCGATGCCGTCGCCTACGCGTGGCCGTCGGACCTGCTGGCGATCGAACGCAACGTCCCGGCGGGCACCGGCCACCGCAAGTGGCATGAGATCGAGGGGAGGAAATACTACATTTCGGGCGAAGTCTGCGACCCCATCGGCCGGGACTGGTTCTGGGTGGCGGGCGACAAGCCGCGGGCCGACGACGCGCTGCTGAAGCAGTTCCAGACGTGCCGCGCCGGCGGCGCCAATTTCCTGCTGGATGTGCCCCCGGACAAGCACGGCCTGATTCCCGACGAGACCGTCGCCGCACTCACACGCCTGCGCAAGAACCTGAAAATCTGATCTGGTACCCGCCGCAATGGCTACGCTATATTCATTCAAATGAGAAACTCCTATTGTGCGGCGGCGCTGCTAGTGTGCGCCATCAACTCGCAGGCGATCGCCAGCGGGTCGGAGGTTCCAGTTTCGAGCTTGAAGGAGACGGCATCCAACGAAGCCGGTGCCCTTCCGTCCTCCCGTGCTGTGGCGGAAGCGGATTTGCCGTTTCCCGGGGACATGGAGTGTGTGCCGCAGCCGGTCTATCGGCACCGGGCCGATGGCAAGCCGGGCCGCGAAATCACCCTCAACTTCAAAGCCGCGAAGCTGTTGGGCAAGGCGCAGGTCGAGGTGACGGTGGCTGGACGGACGGAAACCACCAAGTTGCCGCCTGTGGCCGGCGGGGCTGCAAGTTGCCGCGTGCTGCTGCCGGCCGATGTTGGAATGAAGCGGGAGGCGCAAGTCGCCCTGACGTTGCGCCAGGGCACCCGGGAACTGAAGAAGACCGTCAACGTGCCGGCGATGCGCTATTGGACGGTGTTCATCTATCCGCATTCGCACGTGGATATCGGCTATACCGCGCCGCAGAAGATCATTGAGTTCATTCACAAGCGCAACATCGATGAAGGGATCAAGCTGGCCGAGGCGACCAAGGATTATCCGGCAGGCGCCCGCTACCGGTGGAACCCCGAGATCACCTGGCCGCTGGAACGCCTCTGGCAAACGCAGCCTGAACAGCAGCAACGCGTCCTGCAAGCCATCCGCGACGGCCGGCTCTGCGTGGACGCCAGCTATTTGAACCTCAACACCAGCGTCTGCTCCGACGAGGAGTTGTTTCATGCGTTCCGCTTCAGCCGCGAGCTGCAGAAACGAACCGGCGTGCCGATGGATACCCTCCAGCAAATGGATGTCCCCGGTTTCTCATGGGGACTGGTGCCGGTCATGGCGCAGGAGGGCGTGCGTTACATCATGGCTTGGCCTAATACCGACCGGGCAGGCAACGCCCACAACGGGATTGACCAGCGCCCCTTCTGGTGGATCGGTCCGGACGGCAAGTCCAAGGTGCTCTTCCTCCAACCGGGCGGTTATGGCAACAGCGGCAGCATGGGCAAAGGCGGCAGCACCGGCCGCCCGTGGTTCGGCCAGCGCGACGCCGATAAAATCCCCGCCGTCATCAAAACCGGCAGTGCCAATGTTGATTTCACCGGGCAACTTGTTGCCATGGAGAACGAGAAACATCCCTACGACTTCCTGGTGCTCTCCTGGTGCCTGTGGGACAACTGCCCGCTCGATGCCGACATCCCGGACGCGGTCAAGGCATGGAACGAGCAATACGCCTATCCGCACCTGGTCATCGCCGGCGGCCACGAAATCATGGCCGCGATCGAGAAAAAATACGGCGACCAGCTTCCGGTGGTCAAAGGGGACTACACCGAGTACTGGACCGACGGCCTGGGCAGCGCCGCGCGTCTAACCGCCATCAATCGCAACGCCAAGGAGCGGCTTACCCAGGCCGAAACGCTTTGGACCATGCTCCACCCCGGCCGACCCGCACCGCGCGCCGAATTCGATGAGGCCTGGCGCTGCATTGCGCTCGGCTCCGAGCACACCTGGTGTGCCGAAAACCCCACCGAGCCGTTCTTCCAGGAAGCCATTTGGAAGGCCAAGCAGGATTGCTTCCGCCAGGCCGATGACCGCACGCAAGCCTTGTTCGATGAAGCCATGGCACCCGCAACCGACAAATCCAACGGCGCACTTGGCCCGGCCGAGGGACCCTCCCATGGCGGCGTGGCGGTGTTCAACACCCATTCCTGGAAACACGGCGGATTGGTGACGCTTGCCAAATCGGAAAGTGCGCCCGGTGACCGTATCACCGACGAACAGGGCAAGGATGTTCCCGCCCAGCGGCTATCAACCGGCGAACTGGTGTTTCTAACGGCCGATGTTCCCGCCTTCGGAGCCCGGCACTATCGCGTCGTGAAAGGCGAGTGCCCGCTGGCCGGCGGCTGCAGACTGAACGGCACCGCACTCGAGAACCAACACCTGCGAGTCACCCTCGACCCCGCCACTGGCAACATCATCCAGCTTGTGAATCTCGCCACCGGCCGCAATGTTGCCGACCCCCAAGTCAACGGCGGCCTCAACGCCTTCCGCTGGCTGCCGGCCAACCGCGACGAGCCCAAGGCCGATACCGACATCGCCATTGCCACCGTCGAATCCGGACCAGTGATCGTGGAATTGCGCGTCACGTCCAAGGCCACCGGCTGCCGTGCGGTCACCCGCAGCGTGCGCCTGGTCGCGGGCCAGCCGTGGGTGGACATCAGCAATGTCGTGGACAAGCTGCCGCTCGTCGCCAAGGATGGCATCCACTTCGGCTTCGGTTTCGACATCCCGCAGGGCCGCACCCGCGTGGACATTCCCTGGGGCGTGATGGAAATGGAGCGGGACCAGTGGCCCCAAGCCAACCGCAACTGGATCGCCATGCAGCGCTGGCTCGACATCTCCAACGACAAGGAGGGCGTCACTTGGTGCTCGCTCGACACGGCACTCTTTGAATACGGCGGAATGACGGCTAACATTGCCACGGGCTGGGGTGGCCACGGGCCGTGGCTGCGCAAGCTCGAGCCCAGTTCGACCGTTTACTCCTGGGCTATGAACAACCACTGGCATACCAACTTTCCCCTGACCCAGGACGGCCCGGTAACCTTCCGCTACCGCATCCTGCCGCATGGCGTTTATGATGCCGCGGCCGCCAACCGGTTCGGCCTCGAACAGGCGCAACCGCTGGCGCATGTCGCCGCCAACGGCGATCCCAAGCTCACGCCGCTGGTCGCCGTGGACAACGACCGCGTGTACGCGACCATCCTCAAGCCGAACGCCGACGGCCGGTCCACGGTCATCCGCCTCCGGTCCCTTTCCAGCCAACCGGAATCCGTAAAGCTTTCATTTCCGGGCGGTGTCCCGAAATCCGTGATCGTCTGCGTCCTGGAAGAAAACCCCGGTGCCCCCGCCGGTGCAACCGTCTCCCTGCTGCCCTATGGCCTCCTCACGCTCCGCGCGGAGTTCAATATCGTTCCTTAGGAGGTAACCGTAATGCGCAAATTCGCATCCTCAATAATCAATAAATGGTCTGTCCGTCTCTTGTTGCCCGTGGCATTGGCTGCAACGCTTATGGCGCTCTTCTGTTCCAGAGGGCCAAGATTTCCGACAGGTGCAATATCAGAAGTGCGTGTCAAGTATACAGCCAGCTACGTTGCCGAATCGCCGAGAGACGCGGTTGACTATGGACCTCGTGAACTTTCTTCTGATGACCCTGCAAGAATCAATCGGTTTGTCTCGGTTCTCAGGAGCCGCCTAAGGCAAGCACGACGGGCTCGCGCACCAGAGTGGGCTCCTTGGGGCACTATCGCCATTGTTCAAGGCTCCGGCGCTAGGAGTGTCTACGAGTTCGCCCCAGCCACTGGTGATGGCAAGTGGCTATTCTCGGAATACGAAGGCAGGACGTACATTGTTGACAAACGTGTGTTGTCTGAAGCCCTCGGGATAGTCGGGCGGCTTCCCCCCTTCCTTGCCAGTGAGTACCGGACTAGCAATACAAACAGCCGGGATGGGCGTCCGTCCGATTGACGCATGAAATCTGTTCAGAATTCCGGCCGGGACGGCCGGCTCCAGGCCGTTGGCTCTCCCGATTTCCATTTGAGCAACGTGCCCGCCATGTTTGCCATGGTGGGGCGGGTTGAACGCTCTTTGGCCGCGTGGCCGTTCAGCCGCGGCGGCGGAAGGCGCCGCCGAGGCGCGTGGCGACAAAGCCGACCGTGCCGGTAAACGCCTCGCCGCTCCACAGCCGCAGGAGCAGCGCGCCGGGGGAGATCGGCTCGGCCGGCCGGACCTCCTTGAACTGCGGCAGCAGCAGCAGCAGGGCCACGAGGCGCAGCACGCCGGAGACGACGAAAACGGCCGGCAGCGGCGAGAGGTAGGTGACGCGCAGCGCGCCCAGGCGGTAGGCGCCGGGCAGGTGCAGGTCCAGCTCCCGGGCCCGGCCCACCGGGAAGGCGACCC
>CAIQIC010000142.1 GCA_903871765.1 uncultured Lentisphaerota bacterium | reverse complement strand
GTTCGAAGACCTGCATGCGCTCAACGGCACGATGTCGGCGTTCGCCGAGCTGCAGCAGACTGTGCCCGGGCTGCTGCGCACGGAACGGCCCCTCAAGCTCATCCTCGACCGGCGCCCGTTTATCTGAAGTGGCCGGCGGCGGACTCCCGTTAGAAACGCGCCTTAGTGAGTATCCAGCCCCGTGCCGGTGACGTGCTCCGTCGTCAGCAGCGGGCCCGTGAACCCAGTGACGGTGATCCCAGCCAGCTCCACGTTCACGGCGTTGGCCAGCGTGATGGCGCGATCGCAGGTGCCGGTGATGTTCACGAGGGCCAGGCCGTCGACCGGCCGTTCCGCCGGGATGTTCCGTGCATCGACCAGCGTCGCGACATGGTTCACCTTGATGTCGTGAAAGCGGACCTGGCGGAGGAGGGACCACTGCTCAACTTGCCCGGGCACCGGGTCGCTGGCCTGAATGCCCTTGTTCAGTAAATTGATTCCGAGCAACGTCCCGGAGTTGATGACGGTGAGGTCTTCGCCGGTGATGTCCTCGAAAGCGCCGCCGCGTCCATCGCGGCTTTTGATGAAGATGCCGTTCTGCCGGCCCGAGATGAGGCAGTGCTCGAGGCGCACATGGCGGATGCCGCCGGACATTTCCGTACCGAAGGCGACGCCGGCAAAGTTGCTGCTGACCAGCGTGCAGTCCCTGATCACCACGTTTTCCGTCGGGCGGCCGAGGCGGAGCGCCGCCAGTCCGCGGCCGGATTTCAACACGATGGCGTCGTCGCCCGTATTGATGTCACAGTGCTCAATGAGTACGTCCTGGCATGAATCCACGTCGAGCCCGTCGCCGTTGGAGCCGATCGAGCGGATGGTGAGATTCCGGGCGGTGAATTTCCGGCACAAGAGCGGATGAATCGACCAGAGCCCCTGATATTGGGTTGTGAACCCTTCCAAGGTGACCTCCATGCAATCAGTGAGTTCGATCAAGGGCGGACCGCGGGGGTTGCGCAGGTGGCTCAGGCTGATCGGCGGGCCGAAGATGGTGCCGGGTCCCTCGATGGCGAGGTGGTCGGCTTTCTCGGCGGAAATCAGCGCGCGGTGGCCCGGTCGGTACTCGCCCTCCCAGCGCACCGACGGCAGCAGCGGATAGTCCGCGATGTCGGGACTGCCCACGAGGCTCGCGCGAGCCTCCAATTTCAACGCGGTGCCCGCCCCGAGGACGATGCTGCCGGTCAGGTAAACACCCGGCGGCACGACAACGGTGCCGCCGCCCGCGACCGCGCAGGCGTCGAGCGCCTTTTGCAACGCGGCCGTGTCCTTGGTCTGCCCGTCGCCCGTGGCGCCGAAGGTGCGCACGTTGAAGCCGCCGCCGGGAGTCACCTGGGTGGAAGCGGCGGTTGGAACCGCCGGCGAAGGCGCCGCTGCCAGCCGATGCAAACAACCGCAAAGGATCAAAACAAGAAGAAGCCCGCGTTTCATAGCGTGCCGGGGTGTCACCAGCGCGAGCGTGAGGATCGGCGCGCGGAGATCAAGCCACGTCGGATTTTGGTGGTAGGATCAGTTTATTTATGTAGGTCGGGCTTCATGCCCGACGCCAATGCGCATCGACATCACTCTGTCGGGGATAAACCCCGACCTGCAGTGACGGTCCAGTCTTGGCAAACTGACCCACCACCCGGATTTTCCGCAGCTGGTTTCGGGTCGGCGTGGACTCCAAACCGCGACCATGCTCTACGCAGCCTGTGACCAGCCATGTGACAAGCGCCCAGTTTTATTAATGGGCTTGGGCTGGCCGGAGCGCCGCGGCCAGCGCCTGCTGGGCCGCGGGGTCGTTGGGTGAGAGGCGCAGTTCCTCCCGGAAGGCGGCGGCCGCCGCCGGCAGATTTCCCAAACGAAACCAGCTCACCCCGAGATTATGCCATCCCGGGGCAAAATCCGGCTTCAGGCGCAGCGCCGCCTCATACTGGGCGATCGCGTCCTGCTGCCGCCCCGGCAGCTGCGACCAAGCGAGGCCCAGATTGTGATGTGCCTCGAAATAATCCGGCTTCAGGCGCAGTGCCGCCTCATATTGGGTGGCCGCGTCCTGCAACCGCCCCGGCAGCTGCGCCCAGACGTTGCCCAGATTGTAGTGCGCCTCGGCATAATCCGGCTTCAGTCGCAGTGCCGTTTCAAACTGGGCGGCCGCGTCGTTCAACCGCCCCGGTGCTTGCGACCAAGCGACGCCCAGATTATTGTGCGCCTCGACAAAATCCGGCTTCAGGCGCAGCGCCGCTTCATATTGGGCGGCTGCGTCCTGCAACCGCCCCGGCACCTTCGACCAAGCGAGACCCAGGTTGTGGTGCGCCTCGGCAAAATCCGGCTGCAGGCGCAGCGCCGCTTCATACT
>CAIQIC010000141.1 GCA_903871765.1 uncultured Lentisphaerota bacterium | reverse complement strand
CCATCATATACGCAGCCGCATAGTCTGAGGCCGCGTTGCCATATGAACCTCTCGACTTTGGCTTCATTGCATCCTTGTTTACGAATTGATACGATAGCTCAAATCCCGCCCAACGCTTCATGGAAATATTTGCGGTTGCCATCAACTTGCATAAACCAGTCCATCTTCTATATCGTTTAGCATTTTCATTGTATGAGTAATCTTGCATCTTAGCCAATAGTGTAAGGCCTCCATTTGCGTTAACGGCTAACGAATATAAGTCCTCGCAATATGTGCGTAAATCTTCCATGGCATCGGAAAGAGCAATATAGTCAATATCTTTTATAGCTATCCATTTTGCAGCGTCAAGGCGTAGTCCAAATCTGCGTGCTTGGTTAAACCTTGTTCCGCGCTTGACCCAATCCTGCGGGTCATCTGGTAGGACAACATAGGTGGCGACCGCAAGAGCTCGCCCATTGCTTAATACGACGGGGCTCCCGCTATTGCCATGAATGAATTCGGCGCTAACCTCGACGCGATCTGGCCCGACACCTAATATTTTCCCCCGCAGAAGAGTAGCTACACCCTGACCGCCGCTATCTCCAATTACATGAACCTCGTCATCAATGGAATATCCAGTCATTGCGGCTTTTAGTGCGGGCAGATTGGTGTTGCCGATCTTAAAGCGAACAAGATCCAAATTATCGGCGATCTCCAGTGACTTTAATACGATTTTCTCTCCATTAAGCATCTGGGCGGTTATAGGAATACCGCCACGAGTTATGTGTTCATTCGTTACAAGATAAATATCGCCACGGTCTTGATAAAGAAAACCAGTCCCGGAAACTCTTAGGGTTTTGATAATAGCTATTGATGACGCGGCGGCATTAAAGGCTTCATCGGCGCGCGATTCCATCCTGAATGTCATCAGGCAAAATAATATAACCGCAAATAGAAGTCTTTTCATAAGATCCATCATCGCTATATCAAACATTCATGGACATGGGACGGGGATCAAAGATGTTCTCGGATAGCCGAACCAAGGCTTCGCGCAGCACATCCGCCACTCCGCTGGTTTTGACCATGATAGCCCGCAGTTCGGAAAAGATCGGCAATATCTGGTTGGCTTGGTAATGCACTTGGTTGCATTGCTGGGTCCGCAGCAGCAAGCCCGCCTTCTCCCAGCGCCCCAGCTCGCACTGCACTGCACCCTGCCCGACACCCGCGATGCGGATGATCTGGCGCAGGTAGAAGGTCCGTTCCGGCCGGATAAAGAAGATGGTCAGCAGCGCGCGATACGTCCTGCCAAATAAAACGGCACTTGGACTTGTTGTACCCATTTCAGGTGCGTTTGTACCCAACCTGGGTGCGCTTGTCAACTGAACCCTGAACCCTGCTGAAAGTCCTCCGCTAGGAGGAAACCCTGTTTCTTTCCCCCGTCCCTTCCGCGTCAGAACGGATTCCGGCGGACGATTTTGAAGACGAAGGCGTGTTCGCAGGGCTTCGTCTTGGGCGTCTCGATGGAAAGACCTGCCTTGGTCATTTCCCATTTCAGCTCGCGGCCATCCCCGAGCATCGTAATGGAGACGATTTCCGACGGATACAGCCCGGGCCAGCCGGTCCAGGATTCCCAGCGGGGCGCGAGGCTGCGGATGAGCAGTTTTTCGCCGGGCCAGTCGAGCGCGGTGGCATATAGGTTGTTGCCCTTGACCGTGAAGCGGATGTCTTGGCCGGTGTAGCGCAGGTCGTTGCGCTCGTTGAAGTCGCCGCGCTGCGTCAGCCGGGTCGGACCCTCGCCGGCGGTGACCCACGGGGTGGTGCCGTAGATCGCCTCGCCGTTGACCTGCAGCCACCGGCCCATGCCCAGCAACAGCGCCTTGGCTTCGTCCGGGATCGTGCCGTCGGCCATCGGGCCGACGTTGAGCAGCAGGTAGCCGTTCTTGCTGACCCGGTCCACCAGGTTGTCCACCAGGTTATCGAGCGTTTTGAACCCCAGGCCCTTGACATAGCCCCAGCCGCGGCCGACATCCACGGTGGAGTCGGTGATCCAGTCGTAGTAGGTCAGGTCGGCTTCCTGCCCGCGCTCCAGGTCGAGCAGGCCGGTGCCCGGCGGCAAGGTGTTGCGCTTGTAGGTGACGACCACCTCCTTCTGACGCGCCGCCGCCTTGTTGTAATAGTAGGCGAGCATGTCCTGCTTATAGACATCGGTGATCAATTCCAGGCCGTTGTCGAACCAGATCAAATCCGGATCGTAGTTGTCAATCACCTCGACGATCTTGTTTTTCCACAGGTCGAGAAAGGCCTTGGTGGGTAGGGCGTCCTTCTCATGGATGAAGCCGTAGAGGCCGGAATAACGCGGGTCGCCACAATCGTACCGCTTGTCAAACGTCGGGAAGTACAGCCAGCTCTCGGC
The DNA here is from genome assembly GCA_903871765.1 of uncultured Lentisphaerota bacterium. Taxonomy (GTDB): domain Bacteria; phylum Verrucomicrobiota; class Kiritimatiellia; order CAIQIC01; family CAIQIC01; genus CAIQIC01. The sequence goes on along the minus strand of CAIQIC010000141.1, from coordinate 10,616 downwards.
ATGATGGAAGGCGGCGACGTATTTCATGCCGCGCTTTTTGATCGCCGCGGCCAATTCGCCCACCACGTCCCGCTTGGGGCCCATCTTCGCCGCATTCCACTCGGAATACTTCGTGTCCCACATGGCGAAGCCGTCGTGGTGCTCCGCCACGGGCCCGGCGAAGCGGGCGCCGGCCTTTTGGAACAGATCGGCCCATTCCTCCGCGTTGAACTTCGCGCCGGTGAACTGGGGGATGAAATCCTTGTAGCCGAATTTTTCTAGCGGGCCATAGGTTTGTTCCCAGTGCTTCCGCTCGGACGAATCCGGATTGTAGTAGGCGATGTTGGCATACCACGTCGCGTTCGGTCCCATCGCCGGGACGGCATACACGCCCCAGTGCGTGTAGATGCCGAACTTGCCGTCGCGCAGCCATTGCGGCGTGTGCCGGGTGCTCAGGGAATTCCAGGTGGGCTGATAGGGTTGTTCAGGCTCCGCGGCTCCGCACCGTTGGCCGTCGAGGCCGTAGCCCGCCAGCGCGGCGAGGGTTGCCAGCAATAATTCGGGAAGCAGGGTCTTCTTTTTACGCAGCGGGATCATGCGTTGCTCCGTTTCGCAGGTTGTCTTCAAGCTGTTCGTTCGTTAAATGCTGCACCGGATGGTGGCAGAAGCGGCCGGGGCCAGCAAACGCAAAGTTCAGCGGCGGGCGCATCTGCAGGGCGGATTTATCATCGGATGCAAACGCTATCGGTGGGACGCCTTCAGAATAACGGACTATCGGGATCATGTCTCCGGGGAGCGCACGCGTCCTCGCGTGCCGTGCGGCGCGTCCCCGCGCCGCAGGTGATCGGATCGGTCGGCGAGGACGCCGACCGATACACGCGGGGACGCGTGTGCTCCCCCCATCAAGAAATGAACACGTCATGCAAGAGCAGAAATCAGCCCTGGGCCTTTCCAGTGCGTCTTGACATTACCCGGCACCTCATAGACAACTACTTTTCATGAAGCACTGCTGGTGGAAACGAAAACACGGGCTCTTTTGCCGGTGTTGGGTGCTGCTCCTGGTTGCAAGCCTGTCCGCCGTGGCTGGAATCGGGCGCGCAGTCCCACCCGCTCCTGAACTCATGGCGGAAATCCGGGCCGGCCGCATGGGCTTCACCCGCCTGCTGATGGTTCAGCATCGGCTGCAAAATCCCAGCCATGTCTACACCTCTCACCAGGAAGACCTCCATCCGGGCGGCGGGTTATGGATCTGCGACGTCACCGGCCATGATCCGAACATGACGCGGATCCTTGACAGTCCCCGCGGCATGATCCTGGATGCCAACCTGCATTACGATGGGCGGACCATCCTGTTCAGTTGGAAAAAGACGATGACGGCTTTCTTTCAGCTCTTCACCGTGGATATTGACGGCAGCAACCTGAAACAGTTGACCGAGCACGACTCCAACAATTTCAACGCCTCCTGGCTGCCGGATGGCGGGATCGTTTTCCTGTCCGACCGCAAGCCCGCCTTCGCCTACTGCTGGAAAACCACCTCGCCTATTCTTTACCGTTGCGCGGCCGACGGCACCAAGCCCGTGCGGCTCAGCGCCAACTATCTCAACGATTTCACTCCGTCCGTGCTCCAGGACGGACGGATCATCTACAGCCGCTGGGAATACGTGGACCGGCCCGCCATTCCGATCCAGAGCCTGTGGGCCATCAATCCCGACGGAACCCATCTGGCCGGGGTCTTCGGCAACCGCGTCCTGAGCCCCGCCACGTTCATGGATGCGCGCGAGATCCCCGGCGGCCATGGCAAAATCCTCTGCGTGCTGACCTCCCACAACGGCCCCTGCAGTGGCGCCATCGGAATCGTCGATCCGAAACTCGGATCCCATGCGCAGGCGGCCATCGCCAATCTGACGCCGGAAATCGATATCGGCAAGGTCGACCAGGGCGACGGTAATAATATTCGGGGGCCCTACGCTAATCCGTTTCCGCTGGACGAGCGGCGCTTCCTGGTCTCGAATGCCGGCCGTATCGAGTTGCGGGATTACGCGGGAGGTTTAGGGGCCATCCTGGCCGTACCGGAAACGCTGGGCTTCTTCAGTCCGCAGCCGATACGGGTCCGACCCAGGGAGCAACTGATCACTTCCAGTCTGCCGGCGAATACGGAGGAGGAAAACAGTCAGCCCTGGGCCACCCTCTTCATGCAGGATGTCTACAGCGGTCTGGACCCCGTCCTGGTGCCGCGCGGCACGATCAAGCAACTGGCTATTGTTCAGGAACTGGAAAAGCCCATTGGCATCGATCCCGGACTCCGGGCCTTCGGCTTCCAGTTCCCCGTGGTCAGCGCCGGCGCCACCTATGCCCCGAAGAAAGTATGGGGTTATGTCACGGTGGAAGACGACGGCTCAGCTTGCTTCAAGGTGCCGGCCCGGGCCCCGATCTACTTCCTGCCGCTGGATGCGGAAGGGCGCGCCGTGCAGCGCATGCGCACCTTTACCCACCTGATGCCCGGCGAAGTCCAGGGCTGCATCGGTTGTCATGCCGACCGCAATTCCGTCACCCTGAAACCCGACAGCACCCGGTCCCGGGCCATGCGACGCGCCGCCGAGCAACCGACCCTCCCGTCCTGGGGGCTGCGCGGCTTCAGCTACAGCCGCAGCGTGCAACCGGTCTGGGACAAGAACTGCCTCCATTGCCATGGCCCCGAGCATCCGGCCGCCGGCCTGGAATTGACCGGCGATAAGACCGACTTTTTCAACGTCTCCTACGAAAATCTGGTCCGCAAAGGCACACCCTCGGAAGACTTCACGACGGGCGGGGTGGGGGGAACGTTCCGCTACAGCAGGTACACGAGCTGGATTCCCACCTACAACGGCCAGGAGCACAATATCCTCGAGATCGCCCCGGGTCGCTGGGGTGCCCGCGCCTCACGGCTGGCGGACGTCATCCGTGCCGGACATCCGGCCAAGGACGGCAAGCCACGCGTCGCGCTGGCGGAGACCGAGCGGCGCAGCGTCTATGCCTGGCTGGACCTGAACTGTCCTTTCTATTCCAGTAGCGATTCCACCTACCGGGGCAACCTCGGCTGCCGGCAGATCCTGCCGCCGGGCTGGAACGCCACATTCCAGGAGATCAGCGGACGGCGGTGTGCATCTTGCCATCGGCAACCGAATAACACATCCGTCTTTTCCTATCCCGGATGTTTTGCCGTTCGTTTGGACCACCCGGAAAGAAACTTTTTCCTGAAGGCGCCATTGGCCCGCAGCGCGGGCGGCACCGGGGCCTGCGGCCAGGCTGTGTTTGCCGACGCCCATGACCCGGATTACCGGCAGCTCCTGGATGCATTCAAACCGCTCCAGCAGCAGTTGGAGACGAACCCGCGCCTGGATATGCGGGAACTCTCCGGGCCGGAGCCGGCCTGTCTGCCGCGCGCTGACCAGGCCAGCAGATAGATGGTTCCACGGCGGTCTGCTGCCGTGGATCATCAGTTGCCAGCCGGCAGGCTCCGGGGGTTTTCAAGCGGACCTTTCGTCCTGGCCCGCGCTCCGGCGGTTTGATTGGCCGGGTCGAGCCGCTAGAGGCCGCTTCATTCAGCAGGTTTTTGCTGGTAGACGCGCACATAGTCAATCAGGAACTGTTGGGGAAGAATGGCATCGTCCAGCGGACCGCCCCAACTGCCGCCCAGCGCCAGATTGATCAGCAGGTATTGGGGTTTGCGGAAGGGATTGTCGTCCCCCGGGCCGGCGTCGGCGATCCGGAAGGTGTGGTACTTCACGGCGTCGAAATAGAAGTCCATCCGGTCGGGGAACCACTCGACGGCATACACATGGAAATCCTCGTACGGCTTCGGAGTTTCATGCTGCTGGCCGCTGGAGCGGTGCTTCCCGTCGAGCTGATAGTGCACGGTGGCGTGGACGGCCTGCGGCGCCTTGCCCACGAATTCCATGATGTCAATTTCCCCGCACCGCGGCCAGCCCACTTGCTCCATGTTGTCGCCGAGCATCCAGATCGCCGGCCAGACGCCGCTGCCCTGGGGCAGCTTGGCGCGGACCTCCACGCGGCCGTATTGCCAGCGGGCCTTGTGTCGCGTGATCAGGCTGGCGGCGGTGTAGCCGGCCGCCGGGCGTTCGCGCTGCTGGTCGGGCGGGATCGGAAACGCCTCCTTGCGGCCTTCGATGACGAGGTGGCCGTGCTCGACCCGGGCGTTCTCCAGCCGGCTCCGCGTGTAGTACTGGGCTTCGCGATTACGGACAAACCCTTCCTCGTAATCCCACTTCTTGGGATCGGGCTGGCCGGTGTAATTGAATTCGTCGGACCAGACCAATTGCCATTCGGCGGCGCAGGCCGCCGTCGCGAGAATCAGGCCGGCTACGGCCGGCAGGATGTGCGTTAGGATCTTCATCGGCCGTATCAATATATGAGACACAAATTCCACCGCATGCGGAGCGGAACGCGTGAGCGTTCCGGCCGGAATCGTTACCGATTCCGCTCCGAGTATGGATCGAACTTGTGACGCCATGTATAGCGCGCTCTGGGCCGAAAAAGCAACTGCCGGAATCGCCTTGCCGGCCGGGTCAGAGATGTTACGTTGTCGGGCAGCGAGGCGGAGCATGAAAACGATCATCCTTTTTCTGGGCCTGACTCTGCTGGGCGCCGCGCGGGCCGCCACCAGTCCGGAACCGGCTGACATCATTTTCACGAACGGCAACCTCTATACGGCGAACGACCGTCAACCGCAGGCCGAAGCTCTCGCCGTCAACCGGGACCGCATCAGCGCGGTGGGTTCGAATGCCGAGGTGGACCAGTACCGCGGCCCCCGCACCCGGGTGGTGGACCTGCGCGGGCGCACGGCGGTCCCAGGGCTGACGGACGCGCACTATCACCTGTCCGAAATCGGCGAGCTGGAAATCGTTTTTAACCTCAAGGACGCAACCAGCCTGGAGGACTTGCTTGCCCGGGTCAAGGCGCGGGCCGGCCGGACAAAGGCGAGCGACTGGATCTTCGGCATGGCTTGGAATGAAACCGCCTGGCGGCCGCCTGTCTTCCCGACCCGTCGGGACCTTGACCGGGTCGCCCCGAACAACCCGGTCTTCCTGATCCGCGCCGACGGCCACGGCGCCGTGGCCAACTCGCTGGCGCTGAAGATCAGCGGCATAGATAAATCCACGCCCAATCCGTTCGGCGGCGAGATTTGCCGGGACCGGAACGGCGAACTTACCGGCCTGGTGCTCGATGCCGCGAAAAAGCTGGTGCAGCAACACGTGCCGCCGCTGACACGGGAGCAAAGGGAACAAGCCGTCTTGACCGGCGTCCGGCGCAGCCTCGAACGCGGCTTGTGCGAAATTCATGATTGCAGCGGCGATGACGCCGAAGTCAACCTCTACCGGCAGTTGTACGCGGAAGGCAAGATCAAGCTGCGCATCTACAAGGCCGTACATGGTCCGTCCCCCAGCGCCACGCGGCTGTTGCGCGACGGTCCGGTGCTGGGCGCCTTCGACCATCGCTTCACCGCCCGGACCATCAAGGTCATGTTCGACGGCGGTTTCGGGTCCCGGGGCGCGGCCTTGTTCGCGCCGTATGCGGACGATCCCGGCGGCGGCACCGGTTTTCTGACCAAGAAGGAGGAAGACCTGCTGCCCATGTTTGAGGAAGCCCTGCGGCGCGGCATCCAGATCGCAACGCATGCCTCCGGCGATCGAACCAGCCGGGCCATCCTGGATCTGTATGCCAGGGCGTTCGCCGCCGTGCCCGCGGACCAGCGGGCCGTCCGCGAGCCGCGCTGGCGCGTCGAGCATGCCTCGATCCTCACGCCGGAGGATGTGCCGCGCTTCGCCCAACTTGGCGTCATTCCCTCGGTGCAGCCTTCGTTCGTACTCAACCTGGCGGCCATGACGCCCCGGCGGCTGGGCTCCGCCCGGCTGCCGAACTGTTACATCTGGCAGGGCCTGATCAAGGCCGGCTCCATCCTGGCCGGCGGCTCGGACGCGCCCATGGAAAACGATCACCCCATGATCGGATTCTATTCCGCCGTGGCGCGCAAGGACCTGCACGGGTTCGCCGACGCCACCTGGCATCCCGAGCAGGTGGTAACGCGGGCCCAGGCCCTCAAGATGTTCACCCTCTGGGCCGCCCAGGCCGCCTTTGAGGAGCAGATCAAGGGTTCCCTGGAGCCCGGCAAGCTCGCCGATCTGACGGTTCTCTCCGCCGACATCATGACCATTCCGGAGCTGCAAATCCTCCAGACGCAATGCGAGTTGACCATTATCGGCGGCGAAGTGGTTTTCGCGCGCGACCCCGGCCACCGGCCGTGAGCGGGTCGAAGAGCCCGCTCAACCCGCTGCGGCACGGGTCAGGGCGACGAGGTCGTCCAGTTTCCGGCGCGCCGCGCCGGAGGCGATGGCGGCTGCCGCCGCCGCGAGGCCGGCCGGGAGGTCGCGGGCCTGCTGGCCGGCGACCAGCACCGCGGCGGCGTTGAGCAGGACGATTTCGCGGCGGGGGCCCGGCTCGCCGGCGAGGATGCCGCGGAGGATCGCGGCGTTGGCCGCCGGATCGCCCCCGGCCAGGTCGGCGGGCGCGCGCAGCGGCAGACCGACCGCGCGCGGATCGAGTTCGTATTCGCGCACCTGGCCGGCGACGACCTCGGCGACGAGCGTGGGCGCCGTGGTGGTGATTTCATCGAGGCCGTCGCGGCCGTGCACCACAAACAGATGTTGCGCGCCGAGTTCGGCGGCGGCCCGGGCGAGCACGGGCACCAGCGCGGCGGCGTACACGCCCAGCACGCCGTACTGCGCGCCGGCCGGATTGGACAGCGGACCGAGGATGTTGAAGATGCTCCGGATGCCGATCTCGCGGCGCGGGCCGATGGCGAACTTCATCGCCGGATGCAGCGCGGGGGCGAACAGGAAGGCGATGCCGATCTCGTGCAGGCAGCGCGCCATGACGTCCGCGCCGGCCTCGAGGTTCACGCCCAGCGCGGCCAGCACATCCGCGCTGCCGCACTGGCTGGAGACGCTGCGGTTACCGTGCTTGGCGATCTTGACGCCCGCGCCGGCAGCGACGAGCGCGGCGCAGGTGGAGATGTTGAAGGTGTGGGCGCCGTCGCCGCCGGTACCGCAGGTGTCGGCGACGATCCCGCCGCCGGCGTCCACGGCGGTGAATTTCTGCCGCATGGCCTCGGCGCTGCCGGCGATGATGTCGGCGGTTTCGCCGCGGATGCGCAGGGCGGTGATGTAGGCGGCAATCTGGGCGGGGGTGGCGTCGCCGGACATGATTTCCAGCATGACCGCGCGGGCTTCCGCCCGCGTGGGCCGGCGGTCCTCGGCCAGCGCGGCTATGGCCTCGCGTATCATGGGGCGAAAAGATAGAGGATCGCGGGGCGCAGTGCAAGCCGGGGGCGGCGGAGGGCCTGGCATGCAGGGGGAGGGGGTTCAGGGTTCAGTTTGGCCCCTGGAGGGCCCGGCTCCGTCCGGGCCGCGGCCGGCACAGAGGTCGGCCCTCCAAATGGATCAGTTCAACATTTTTATAACAGAATCATTGGATCTGCCCCCCTCGCCGTTTGTTCTTTCGCGAGTCGCCAACGACGACTCTGCGATGACCCATTGCGGGGCTTCGGCGCTTGCCGGGCGGTGTGCGCAGGTATATATTCTCACCAAGCATTGCTAACCAAGGAGCACACCATATGAAAAAGGCACTGTTTCGAATAACGGGCGTCGCGCTGTGCGGACTGGCCCTGGCCCTGGGCAGCGGTTGCGCGATGTTCCGCGCCTCGACCACCGAGGTGGATGTGAACCAAAGGCAGCATCTGACCGCCGACTATGACTTCACCGACATGCGCGATATCACGCAGGGCCTGGTGGCCGACCTGCTGACCAGCAAATTTCTCAAGCAGAACGCGACGCCGCCGATCATGATGATTGCCGGGGTGCAGAACCGCACGCAGCAGTACGCCGACATGAAGAACCTCACCGACCGCATCCGCACGATGCTGCTGCAATCGGAGCAGGTGCGCTTCATCAACGAGACGCGGCGCGCGGAACTGCTCAAGGAGCAGGGCTACCAGGTGGCCAATGCCACGCCGGAAACCCAGGTCGCCGTCGGCAAGCAACTGGGTGCGAAGTACATGATCAGCGGATCGTTCACCCAGATGACGGACTCCACGCCGCGGCAGGTCCGCGCGTCCAAGCAGGAAATCAACTACTACAAGCTGACCTTCGAGGTCACGGACTTGGAGACGAGCGAAATCGTCTGGACCAAGGAGAAGGAATTCGCCCGGCGCGCCAGCATTCCGCTCATTGGATGGTAATCCATGCGCAACGTCCTGCGGCGCGCGTGCGGAAGTTTCCGGCCGTCGTGGGCGCTGGCGCTCGCGGCGGCCGCCGCGTTGCCGCTGCTGGGGGGCGGCTGTTCCACGCCGCTGGGTGCCGCCCGCCGGGACTTTTACGCCGGCCGCTTTGAGCGGGCGGATCAGGCGCTGAGCAACGCGCCGCCGGCCAAGGACAAGGCGCTGTACCTCATGGAGCGCGGCACCATCCGCCAGGCGCGCGGCGCCTACCCGGAGAGCGCCCGCGATTACATCGCCGCCTCCGATGAACTTGCCCGGCTGCAGACCTACAGCGTGTCCAAGGGCGCCACCAGCCTGGTGATCAACGACAACGTCCAGGACTTCAGCGGCGTCCCCTACGAGCGCACCCTGCTGCACGCCTTCACCGCGCACAACCACCTCGCGCTGGCCGACTGGGACAACGCCGCCGTCGAGGCCCGCCGGATCATCACATCGCTGCAGCCGGAGCATCGGGGCACCTATCCCGAGGACGCCTACTCGCGGTACGTCGCCGGCTTCTGTCTCGAAATGATCGATGACGATTCCAACGCCGCGCTGCAGTACAGCAAAGCCAGCGCGCTCGCCAAGCGAGCCGCGATCAAGCCCGCCACCGGCCGTTTGACGCCCAAACGCGCCGCCGCCAAACCGGCTGTGGGAAAAGCGGAAACCGGTCAGATGCCGCCCATCCCGCCGGTCGAGCTGCCGGCCAGTCCGCCGGCTGGCCCGCCGGCCGTGCCGCCGGCCGAGGTGCCGGCCGAGTTGCAGCGCGGCACGAACACGGCCGAGCTGGTCTGTTTCATCCTCGCCGGCCGCCTGCCGGCACCGGAGGCCGATGGGTATGGCTACGAGGCCGAGCTGCCCGTCTATGCCGAGATCCGGTACCGCGGCCAACGGCTCGGCCGCAGTCATATCCTGGCCGACACCGCCGAACTCGCCAGCCTGACCGCGCAGAAGGAAGCGCTGCGCAAGGCGGCCAAAACCGCCACGCGCGTGGTCATCAAGAAGGTAATTTCCCACCAGGTGGAACAGAAAAATGAATCGCTCGGCGTGTTGACCTGGCTGTTGCTGCTGCTGCTGGAGCAGCCGGACACACGGTGCTGGGAAACGCTGCCGCGCTGGCTCGAAGTCGCCCGCGTCAACTGCCCCGCGGACCTGAAGGAATTCGACGTGGTCTTCAAGACCCCGGCGGGCACGCCGGTGCGTACCCTCCACGTCACCCAGCCCATCCAACGCCGCCGTAACATCCTGGTCGCCGTTTGCCGCGACCTGGCGCCGGCGGGCGGCGCACCGCCGAGCCGGGTCCAGTCGCAGCCGATCGAGTTCGGCGGCCCGTATCCGCCCGACCGTCGCCCATGATGATGACTCGTTCGGCAATCCGGTGCCGTTTGGCGGCAAGCAATGCGTCTGGTGATAACGCCAGCCTAGCTGCGGGTGTCGGCAGAACGCAGCATTTGCCCGCGAAACACGCGAATGAACGCGAAAGAAGAACGACAAAGAACGGGGAATCACCCCATCAACGTCGCTTCCGCCTCCTGAACCCTGCTGAAAGTCCTCCGCTAGGAGGAAACCCTTCCTCCCTCATCCCTCATTGTGGGCGGGGCTTCCAGCCCCGCGCTCACAGCCAGTACTGCCGGTCGAGGGAGCGGTACTGGATGGCCTCGGAGACGTGCGGGGTGTCGATCTGCTCCGCGCCGGCGAGATCGGCGATGGTGCGGGACACCTTGAGGATGCGGTCGTAGGCGCGGGCGCTGAAGTTGAGTTCGGTGATGGCCATCTTGAGCATCTCCTGCGCGGCGGCCGGCAGCGCGCAGTGCTGGCGGAGATCGCGCGAGCGCATGTTGGCGTTGCAGTGCACGCGGGCGCTGCCCCGGAAGCGCTCCTGCTGGCGTCGGCGGGCGCGCACGACGCGCTCGCGGATGTGCGCGGAGGTCTCGCCCTGGCCGGCCCCGGCGAGGTCCTGGTAGCGCACCGCCGGCACCTCGACGTGGATGTCAATGCGGTCGAGCAGCGGGCCGGAGATGCGGTTGCGGTAGCGCCGGATCTGCAGCGGCGTGCAGCGGCACTCGTGCTGGGGGTCGCCGTAGTAGCCGCAGGGACACGGATTCATCGCGGCGACGAGCATGAACTGGCACGGGAACGTGATGCTGGCGGCGACGCGGGAGACGGTGACCACGCCGTCCTCGAGCGGCTGGCGCAGCACCTCCAGCGCGTTGCGGTGGAACTCCGGCAGCTCGTCGAGGAACAGTACGCCGTGGTGCGCGAGGCTGACTTCGCCGGGCACGGGATGCGCCCCGCCGCCGAGCAGGCCGGCGTCGGACACCGTGTG
>CAIQIC010000140.1 GCA_903871765.1 uncultured Lentisphaerota bacterium | reverse complement strand
GTGAACACCCGCAGCAAAGCGGCTATTCGACCAACGAGAACCTATTCACATCGTTGGACTGTTCCCCTTGCTGGCGATGGAATACATGTGATTACGACCGACTCTGCATGACCTCGATTACGGCCGACCATGTGCTGGCTGCGATTGAGCGCCTCGCCGCGCGCCCCCGTGACGACCTCGCCATCGACCGCGCAGTGCTCGATTGAGCGCATACCGATCGTTTCCATGCACCAACAACTGGTCAGACTCAGACATTCCATTGGCTCTTTTTGGCGCTGGCTCCAAGGACCGCCGGATTACCGGCGGGCCAGAGATCTCCGGGAGTTGGCACGGATGCAGCCGCGAGTTCGTTTTGATCCCGGGCGGGTGGCGGCTGCCGGCTGGCTTACTTCGTCCGAACAACGCGCGCTCTATTCCCTCGCGCGGTGGGCCCAGGGCCCGTTCCTGGAAATCGGTCCTTGGTTGGGATTGTCCACAACCATCATTGCCCTCGGCATCGCCGACTCCGGCGAAGTCAAGGAATTTGTCACCCGGGAGTACAACCCGACGTTGGCGAATTTCCGACCGCTTCCCGACGGTACCATCGGACTCTTCATTCCGGCCGATTCAACCGAATCCATGGGGGCTTGCAGCCACGAATCGTTCGAAAACGACATCCGGCCCATCGTGGCTGGTGTGCAAGGCGTGATTGGCCAACTGACCGACAACCTCCGGCGAGCCCGGATCGATCACCTCGTGCGGGTGTCCGTAGGCGATTTCCGAGAACTCGAGACGAGGACCTACCGCTTCGTTTTCGCCGATACTATGCACAATGCCTTGGAAATCCGGCGTAACGCGCCTCAACTCCGCCGCTTCCTCACGGTGGGTTCGATCCTTGCCTGTCATGATACCACGGCGGAAAACGAACGTTTGCTGCGCGAGCTATTCTCGTTCGCGGTAGATTTCCGGGCTGATTCCCTCTTCATTGGGAAGATCGCATGAACTCTGCCACCGCTACAGTCGCATCCGCCGCCAGTCAGACCGCTCCACTTCGTACAAGCAGCGGTTTCACCGAGCCGGCCCTCGATGGCACGCGCCGCATGTTGTCCGAGTGTTGGCGCGTGCTCAAGCCGGGCGGCCGCCTCCGCCTGGCCACGCCGGATCTGGATCGCGTCCTCCGCTTGTACACCAGCCCGGGCGCCCAACCGCAGGCGAAATATCTTCGCTGGGCCGTGCCCTATGGACGGCATCCCACGGACCTGCCACCCGCGGTCGTGGTGATCAACAGCCTGTTTCACGATCACGGGCATCAGTTTCTCTTTGACGAAGCGACCCTGCACGCCGTGTTGCACCTGGCAGGCTTCGCCGATATCCGCCGGTATCCGCCCGGCGAGAGTGATGATCCGCAATTGCGAGGATTGGAAATCCACCAAAAGGTGATTGGTCGGATGGCGAACGATTACGAGACGCTGGTTGTGGAGGCCCGCAAACCATGAATCCGCCCGCGCTCAGCGTCATCCTCTGCACGCACAATCCGCGCCGGGATTTTCTCTCCCGCACCTTGGCGGCCCTGCAAGGTCAGACCCTGCCGGTCTCCGCCTGGGAATTGCTGGTCGTCGACAACGCCTCGCAGCCTCCCGTGGCAGACCTGGCAGACCTGCGCTGGCATCCCGCCGCGCACGTCCTCCTGGAAGCGGAGCTCGGGCTCACGCCGGCGCGCCTGCGCGGCATCGCAGAAGCCCGCGGTGAAATTCTCGTGTTCGTCGATGACGACAATCTGCTCGCACCCGATTATCTCGAACGCGCCCTGGCGCTGGCCCGCTCCACATCGACGCTGGGCGTGTGGGGCTGCGGCGCCTTCCGGCCGGAATGGGAGCAGCCACCGCCGCCGGAATTTGCGCCCTACCTCGCCTACCTCGCAGTTCATGAGGCGCCGGTAGATCGCCGGTCCGTCCAAGCCTACGATTACGCGGCCATGCCGCCCGGAGCCGGTCTCTGTGTGCGGATGGAGATTGCCCGCCATTACGCGGAGTTTGTCCGCTGCGATCCGCGGCGAAAGTTGCTCGGCCGGACTGGCGCGCAGCTCAATGGTTGCGAGGATTTCGACCTCGCGCTGACGGCGATCGACTTGGGGCGGGAGACCGCCGTTTTCCGCGAACTCGCGATGACGCACCTGATGCCCCGCGGCCGTGTGGAGGAGTCTTATCTCCTGCGCCTCGTCGAAGGGCATGCCCGTTCCACCGTTCTGCTGATGACATTGCGAGGAGACCACCCGGCGCCGCTGCCCCGCGGCCTCCTCGCGCGCCTGCGGGAGTATCGCCTCCGCCGTTCGCTCGGGCTCATCGAGCGCAAGATCCACGACGCGCGGCGTCGCGGGGAAAAGCAGGCATGGGCGGCCGTGGGGCAATTGTCGCAAACACCGTCATGAGTCCGGCTGCAACTCCCACCCTCCTGCGCTGGACGCGCTTTGCAAGCAACCCGTACGGCACGGGTGGCGAGAAGCGCAGCGCCCAGATCCGCGCGCTGTGCGAAGCGGCGGGTTTCGCCGTCGCGGATATGCAGCCACCGGCGCGTGTATCGCGCTGGCAGGCATGGCTGGCCGGATTATCCGCCCGCCTGCGCTGGGGGAAAAACGCCTCGGTTGACCACGTGGGCATAGGGTTGCTGGGATATCGCTTCCTGTTTTACCGCGAGGCCCTGGCCAGACATCAAGGAACGCGGGTGCTGCTCTGGGAAACCACCTACGATTCGCTCCTGCCGTCGCTCGCGCGAGCTGTGGGCTATCGGGTGGTCGCGCTGCCCCACAACCTGGAAGCATTCGTGAGCGAAGCCGCCTTTGCCGATCCCAGCCATGATGTGATTCCAGATCTTGCTGCGGAGATTGCCCGGATCGGACTGGCGGATGCGATCTTCACCATCTCCAAGGAAGAGCGCTGGCTGCTCGAAGCGCGCGGACTCGGTCCGCATTACCTGCCATTCCACCCCGATCCGGTGCTGGCGGACGCCTGCAGCAGGATCCGCAGCACTCGCGTTGCGCAGGTCCAGGCTGATGGCAGTGTCGCCGGTCCGCTGCTTCTTGTCGGCAGTGCCTTCAATCCCGCGACCGAGCGTGGCATGCGCTGGCAGTTGGAGCAGCTGCGCGCGGCCAGCGGGCCGGCGGCAGGCGTGGTCGTGATCGGTCCACAGACCGAAACCCGGCTGGCCGATTTTTCTATCCCTGGTGTGCGCATTCTCGGCGGCGTGACTTGGGAGGAGTTGACGCGACACCTCACCACTTGTTCGGCCATGCTGATCCACACCTTCGGCGGGGCTGGCGCGGTCACGCGGATTCCAGAGGCGCT
>CAIQIC010000139.1 GCA_903871765.1 uncultured Lentisphaerota bacterium | reverse complement strand
ATCCCAATAAACCCCATTAGTCATGGACGTGATCCAGACTACGGCAACGTGGTTCTCCGGCTTCCTGCATCCAGAACCGATCAAGATCACCAGGAGCAGTGTCCACATTGTCTTCATCATCATGTGGCCCCAACAGTATTTATTGAACGGACTTCAAGTCCATGTATGTGCGGCGCCATTTACGCCAATTATTGGTGTGAAAGGTTGAACCGACAGGCTCCGCCAGGCAAGCACGAAATGCTAAAATTATGCTGGTCGTGAAAATGAGACATTTTTGACCTTGACGCTGAAGTAATCTTTAGGCTGATTTAGATTAGTCTGCTTAAAAACGCCTTCGCGGGATGGAGGAAAGAGCGGCGACATGATCTATTCGATACGCCTCGTGTGGCAAAGTTTCCGCTTTTATTCACCATTTCGTCAACGGCGCGACAGGCTGTCGCGCCCCACCCTCCTCCGCCCCGTCTTAATCTGTGAAATCTGTGGATGACCTTCCGTTCTTCGGCTTTGTCGTTGTTTACCCATCTCCGCCGGTACATTCTTCGATTTCCGCCTTACGGGCGTAGCAATCTGTGCATCAATCTCCGGTGTGAATCTCCACCTCCACCCGTTGACCGACCGGCAACACGAGCTGACGCGCATTCCCGCCGCCCGCCGGTTCTTCCGCCACGACATCACCATCAGCCACTTTGAAGGTTTTGATCGCCGGGTACAAATGCGTGTTCCCATTGTGCGGCCGGTTGCCGGCTGACCGCGGCCGGCCGGCCGCACCCCGGCGCGTATTTGCTTGAGCGCCGGCGCGCGATAGGCTAACAAGCCGCTGATGAACAACTCTTTCTTGTCGCCGGGCCGGCGGGGCGCCCCCGCCCTCGCGATCATTTTGCTGACATTGACGGGCTGCGCCACGTTCAACGACGAGCCGGTGCGCCAGGTCACGCAGGAGCGGGAGGACATCCTGTTGATGCAGGAACAGGTGCGGAAAGTTTCCGGACGCGTGGAGGGCGTGGAACTGGAAACGCAGCGGCTGCGGACGGATTTCGACACGTTGAAAGCCGCGCAAAGCCGGACGGCAGACACCGCGATGACGCTGCAGTCGCAGCGGGGCGAATTGTCCGCGCTGGAGCAACGCCTGCGATCGTTGGAGGCCGCGCGGGAGAAGGACAAGCAGGAGCTGGTGGACATCCTGAGCCGCAAGATCGAGCAGATCATGAGCGCGGGCGCAGGCAGCGGCGCCGCGGGCGGGCGCAAGACCGGCGGCACAAAGCGAGCCTCGCCGCATGGCGGAGCTGGCGCCGGGCTGGAAACCGGCGCCGGCGCCAACGCGGCCACGGGCCAGACTTATGAAGTGAAAGCCGGCGACACCCTGTCCGGCATTGCCGTGGCGCACGGCGTGAAACTGCGCGCCCTGTTGGAAGCCAATGGCCTGAAGGATGCCAATCACCTGCGCGCCGGCCAGAAGCTGAACATCCCCGGTCAATAAGCCGTTGCGTTAAACATCCAGGGCTATGAGCTGGTTCCTGAAAAAAACCAATGGCACCGTGTATGGCCCGGTCGAACTGGCCCGGCTGCAACGCTGGGCCGGCGACGGCCGGATCGCCCCGGGCGATCTGCTCTCCCCGGATCAGCAGACGTGGCGACCCGCGTCGGATGTGCCCGAAATGGATATGGTATGGCAGGTGGAACTGCCGGACGGCACCTGCTACGGCCCCATTCACCTGTTGGCCATGGGCGATTTGATCCGCGACGGCACCGTGCTGCCGACGGCCCGCGTGCGCAACCGTCAGACCGGCGCAGAACACATCTTGAGCCAGGTGCTGCTGCAGGCGCTGCTGGCCCAGAGCGCCCAGCTCGCCGGCGCGGCGGCGGAGCCGCGCGACCCGCGCCTGGCAGAGAACAGTCAGCAGCTCTCACACCACGTCGCGGCGGCTCCGTCCAACCCGCCCGCCGAATTCGCCGGCGGGGCGGCCGACGACTGGCGGGACATCGCCGCCCAAAAGGATGTCTGGGAAAAAGCGGCGCTGAAATGGCAGCGCATGTACACGGACGCGCAAGCCCGATCGGAGCGGCGCGAGCAGCAACTGGAGGCGCGCATTGCCGATTTGCGCAGCGAGGAGTTGGCGGCCCGGACCCAACTGGAAGACGCGCTACGACGGCTGAAGCACCTGGAACAGCTCAACGCGCAGATCCTGCTGGCCACGCAGGGGAAAACGGATCTCGAGCTGCTGGCCATCCAGCGCGTAGCTTTGCTGGAAGCCTACGATGGACTGGCCCAGCGTTGCGACAGCCTGATGCGGCGGTTGGACGCGAAAACCACCGAGTTCGACGAGCTCAGCGCGCTGGTCGCCCACGTCGAAAAACAAGCCGAGGAACGCATTCGCCAAATGGAGGCGCAGGTGCGCCAGGCACGCAGCGATGCCGAAGGCGCGCGCCAGCGCGCGCTGACGCTCGAAGCCGATCACCTGCAGCTCCTGCGCGCCTACCGGGAGATCAACGACCTTTACATCCGACTGCGGCAGAAATTCCCGGCCATCCGGACGCGTCCCCGGGACAATTCTGCTGCTGCAGAACTGAGCCCGCCCCAGCCGGAGTGAGACCCGGCCGCGGACGGGAAGAACATGCAGTCGCGCCCGCGATGGCCATGGGATCCACGATGGTGATGGCGGAAATGGCGTTGGTCAGCGACATCAGGGGGTGTGCAGCAGCGGCGACACCCGCCGGATGACTTCCAGGCCCAGAAACGTCGTCAACACGAAGATGTATAAATTGACCAGGATGTCGGATGGCCTGCGGGTCCTATCGCATAATCCTATGTCGGGCGCAAGTTTGCCCGGCATTCAACGGTTGGAATCCGCCGCCAAATGCGGTATGCTGGCCACAGGACATCATCGGAGAGCATCATGGCTTGGGAATACAGCGAGAAGACACGGCAGATTTTCATGGACGCGGTGCATGGCAAGCCGGGCACGCATATGGGCGAGATCGAGAAGCCGGACGGCTTTGGCGAGCATGGTTCGATCGTGTGCGGCGACGCGCTGCGCTTCACCTTCCGTGTCCGGCAGCATGCCACGGACCCGTTGCAGGACGTCATTACCGAGGCGCGCTACCTGACCTTCGGCTGCACTTCGGCCATTGCGGCGTCGGAAGCGCTGTGCACGATCATTGAGCACGGGCAGTATACCCCGATCCAGGCCCTGAAGGTTACCAACCAGGACATCGTCCGGTTCCTGGAGGGACTGCCGGCGCAGAAAATCCACTGCTCCGTCATGGGCGCCGAGGCGCTCGAATCCGCCGTCTTCAACTGGGCGCAAAAACGGGGCGTGGACCTGGCGCTGGCCGGCGTGCAGCTCCAGACCAAGGGCGAGGACGAGGGGCGCATCGTCTGCAAATGCTTTTCGGTCACCGAGCCGTACATCCGCCGGAAGATCAAGGAACTCAACCTGCGCACGATCCCGGACATCACCAATGCCATCAAGGCGGGCGGCGCCTGCGCCTCCTGCCACCACGCCCCCGGCGGACTGCAGGACCTGCTGGACGAGGCCTGGGGACGCCAGCCCGCGGCCGGCGGACCGCCGCCGCCCGTTGTTCCGCGCACGGAAACACCTGCCGGTGCGTCGTCCTTCCAGCGCTTCAAGCAGATCGAGCAGGTGATCGCCCAATCCGTCCGCCCCGCCCTGCAGCATGATGGCGGCGATATCGAAGTCGTGGACATCAAGGACAACCTGGTCTATTGCCGGCTGAGCGGCGCCTGTGCCGGCTGTATGGGCGCCCAGGCCACGCTCAAGATGATGGTCGAGCGCACCTTGAAGGAAGAAGTCAGCGAGCAACTGCGCGTCATCGCGGTGTAGCGGCCCATGAAAACGATCTACCTGGACAACAATGCGACAACGGCGGTCGCGCCGGAAGTGACCGCGGCGCTGGCGCCGTTTCTCGCCGACCAGTATTTCAACCCCAGTTCGGCGTACGATCAGGCGCGGCAGGTGTCGGCCGCCCTGCAGACCGCGCGCCATGAACTGGCGGTCCTGCTGGGCGGCGTCACGCCGGACCAGCTCACCTTCACCTCCGGCGCCACGGAAAGCAACAACTGGGCCATCGGCGGCGTGGTCCGCGCGCAGCCCCAGCGCCGCCACATCGTCACCACCGCGGTCGAACATCCGGCCGTGTTCGAGGTGTGCAAGGAACTGGCCCGGCAGGGCTGCGACGTCACCTTCCTGCCCGTGGATCGCAGCGGCCAGCTCGACCGCGACGCCTATGTCCGCGCGCTCCGGCCCGACACGCTGCTGGTGACCATCATGCTGGCCAACAACGAAACCGGCGTGCTCTTCCCCGTCGCGGAACTGGCGCGCATCGCCCACGAAACCAACCCGGCGATTATCTTCCACACCGACGCCACGCAGGCCATCGGCAAGCTGCCCCTGGACCTCACCGGGGAGTTCGAGCACGTGGACCTGCTGAGTCTCTCCGGCCACAAAATCCACGCCCCCAAGGGTGTCGGCGCGCTGTACGCCAAGCGGGGTACGCCCCTCCGCCCGCTGATCATCGGCGGCCATCAGGAGAACGGTCGGCGGGCCGGAACGGAAAACGTCCCGTTCATCGTCGCCCTGGGCCGGGCCGCCCGGCTGGCCGCGGACCATCTCGCCGGCGTGGACCAGATCCGCCAACTGCGCGACCGGCTGGAGGACGCCGTGGTGCGAACCATCCCCTACCTGGAAGTCAACGGCCACGGCGCGCCCCGGCTGCCGAACACGCTCAACCTCTCCTGCCACTACATCGAGGGCGAGAGCATCCTCTACCAGCTCAACGAGCACGGCATCTGCGCCTCCAGCGGCTCCGCCTGCACCTCCGGCTCGCTCGAGCCGTCGCACGTGCTCAAGGCCATGCACGTGCCCTTCACCGCCATGCACGGCTCCGTGCGCTTCAGCCTCAGCCGCTACACCACCGCCGCCGAGGTGGACCGGGTGATCGAGGTCTTTCCGGAGGTCGTCGCCAGCCTGCGCCGCATCTCGCCCTACTGGGACGCCGCCCGCAACGCCCCCCGCCCCACCGCGCCGCAGGAATCGCCGGCGCAACCGACGAACCACTAAGGCCGAAGGTCCTTCCCATGGAAGGAAAAGTCCTGCTCCTGGCAGGATCACAGAGGTTCGGAGGAGGTCGCAGAAGTCTTCCGCCCCTCCCAGTGTTACCGCCCGCTGAAAAATGATTCTGTCCTCAATGATTCTGTCGAACTCCGGACGTTCATCCACAGATTTCGCCGATTACACAGATTTCCGAACTGGAACTCGCACACGGAGACACGGAAATCGAACGGCTCACCCGGAGGGTTCGCCCTACCGGAAAATCAAAATCCGCGGTTGACATACGTACTGTAGAGTGAGGCTTCCAGCCGATCCGCTTCCATTACCGAGGTCCAAGGTACGCCCTCAATCCGATTGACATCCCGCCCCCCCCACCGCTAGTCTGAATGAAGGATGAAAACGAAAAGCAAATCTGTACCATCTGAAATCTTATCGCCGGGCATGCCACCATCCACCTCTTACATCAGGATTGCGGCGACCATGGCATTGATTATTTGCGCCTCGATATGGGTGCATCTCACTCCCCACAGCGAAAGGCCTGGCGCGCTGGTAACGGGTGCGCTTTTCGCACTCGCTCTTTTGGCCTATCACATCTTCACTTGGTACATGGAAAGATATCGCCGTCTGGTTTTCTTGACTGGGCGACAGACAACCGGCAGGGTTACGGCGAAAGTGACGCCCCTCAGAGGCTTTGGCTATCGCATCAGCGTCCATTATGTCGTTGATGATTTCCCAGTGACCGCATCCGCCAGAATGGATGATCGCTACGGATTCCGTGTGCATGTTGGGGACGAGATCCCCATCATCGTTGATCCCAAGAACCCACGCTGCTGGCTTCCTGATGTGGAGAAACGATATTTCGTCGAACAACCGGCCCATGGTGCAGCTCAACAGATCGCCGACTCTGAGGTGCGGCGTTCGCGCAAAGCATGAAATGAACCCGATCACAAACCTCCTCATTGAGATTGGGGCGTACCTCAAGGCCCATTGGGTGCACGGGGTGTTGTGCCTGCCAGCCATCCTGACGGTCACGGTCGTGCACGAACTGGCTCATGCGTTGGCCGTCCTCGCACAAGGCGGCACGAGGCCAAGGGGTCAAGGGCATAACATGTAACAAAGATGCAACGCGCCGTGCAGCTTTGCCCTTCACCCCCCACGGCAGCCCGCGCAGCCCGATCCGCGCCACTTCTTCCTCCCACATGGACTCGCCCCACCGGCCATCCTTCATCTTTTATTGTTTGCCTGCGGCCCGCGGGCGGATACAATCCCAGCGTGGTTACGGACTTGTTTCCGATGCGCTGGAAGTTGCAACAGGCGTTGGCGATCATGCGGCTGACCGTGCAGGAGTCCATCCGGCAGCCGGTGTTTCTGCTGTTGATGACGGCCGTGGTGGCGTTCATCGCGCTGCTGCCGCTGATTTCCGCCTTCACGCTGGGCGAGGCGCAACGCATGGTGCGCGACAGCGCGCTGGCGCTGATGCTCGTCGCCGGCCTGGTGCTGGGTTGTTTTACGGCCTGCACGACGTTGAAGCACGAGATCGAGCGCGGCACCGTGGCGGCCATCCTCAGCAAGCCCGTCGGGCGCGTATTGTTCTTTGGCGCCAAATTCGCCGGCGTGGCCTTGGTCATGACGCTGTTCGCCACCGGCGCCACCGCCGCCACCCTGCTCAGCACGCTGGCGGCGACATACGATTTCCAGTTGAATGCGTGGGCCGCTATTCCCTTGCTGATCGCGCTGCCGGCCGCCTACATCTTCGCCGGCCTGGTCAACTATTTCACGGGCCGCCCGTTTGTCTCCCTGGCCTTTGTGGCGCTGTTGACCGCGCTGGGGCTGGCGCTCGGCGCGGCGGGCCTGGTCAACGAGCAGGGCCAATGGGTGCGCTGGGGCTCGTTGCTGCCCTGGCAGATTCTGCCCGCCGGCGTGCTGATCCTGATGGCCGTGCTGGTGCTGTCGGCCGTGGCGGTGGGCCTGGCCACGCGGCTGGACACCGTGCCCACCCTGTCGCTATGCAGCCTGCTCGGCCTGCTGGGCTTGATGTCCGATTATCTCTTCGGCCGCCTCGCGGCCACCAGCCGGGTGGCGGCCGTGTGCTATGCGCTGACGCCGAACATGCAGCAATTCTGGCTCACCGATGCACTCGTCGGCGACGGCCGCATTCCCTGGTCCTACGTGGCCCGGGCCGGCCTGTACGCCGGGTGCTATTTGGCGGGCGCGCTGGGGCTGGGCCTGCTGGCGTTTCAGCGCATGGAGGTCCGGTCAACCGGGTGAGGCCGGGATATACCCAGGTTTTGCAGATGGATAAACGCAATGAAAAAATGGCGGGGTTGGGCGCCGCGGTGGCCGCCGCCGGTCTGCTGCTGAACCTGCTGCTGGTGGCGCGGACCGGGTTGCTGGCCCTGTCCGCACTGCTGCCGCTCTACGCCCTCGCCTTGGCGACGGCGCTGCTGGTCGCCGCCCGGCTGCGGCTGCAGCGGCTGGCCGAGGAGGACCAGCGCGACGCGGAACACGCACGTCGGGAGTTGCCCGCCGCCGGCCTCTTCACGGCCGAAGCCGGGGCCGGCGCCTTCAGCCATGCGCGCAGCCGCGACGAATTCGAACGCTGGGTGGTCCCCCTGTTTGCGCCCGCGCTGGCCCTGGGACTCGGCGGCGCAATTTTCTGGCTGTCGCGCCGATGGCAGGCGCCGGCGG
The DNA here is from genome assembly GCA_903871765.1 of uncultured Lentisphaerota bacterium. Lineage (GTDB taxonomy): Bacteria > Verrucomicrobiota > Kiritimatiellia > CAIQIC01 > CAIQIC01 > CAIQIC01. Next base: position 8,489 of record CAIQIC010000139.1, on the reverse strand, counting down.
CTCTCCCCGCCCAACCCCTGCTCGCCGCCGCGTTTCTGGCGGGCGAAAGTTTCATCCTGTTCCTGCTGAGCCGGTTTCTGCTCGGCCTCAGCCGCGCGACCGCCACCCGCCTGCTGCGCGGGCCGGGCGCGTATCTCGGCCTGGCCGGCCTGGCCAACCTGCCGGTCATCGCCGCCGCGCTGGCCACGGAAGCCGAGTTCCCGGCGGCGGATCGCGGCGCCGCACTGGCGCTGCTCGCGCTCCTCCTGCTGCTGACCGTGGAATTGCTCTTCCGCACGATCGCCACGCTCTACCGCCGCGCACCCGCCGACGCGCCGGCCACGGGGTACGAGAGCCGCCTCGCCGGCCTGCTGACCGATCCGGCGGCGTGGACGCGCAGCGTGGCCAGCGCGCTGGATTATCAGTTCGGGTTCGAGTTGTCCGAGACGTGGCTGTACCGCTTCCTGCGCCGCGCGTTGCTGCCGCTGGCGCTGCTGAACCTCCTGGTGCTGTACGGATTCACCTGCGTGGTGTTCCTCGGGCCGGAGGAGGAAGGCTTCCGGGAGTTGTTCGGCCAGCCCCAGCCCGACACCGGCCGGCTCGCCAGCGGCGCCCACCTCAAGTGGCCCTGGCCCTTCGAAACCGTCCGCCGGTTCCCGGCGCGGCGCATCCGGTCTTTCAGCGTGGGCTTCGCGGCCGAGCCCGGCGCCCGACCGCCCGCCCTGATCCTCTGGACGGTGCCGCATTACAAGGCGGAGGACCAGTTTCTCGTCGCCAGCCCGGCGGAGACTTCGTCCGCCACCAGCACCGTGGTCGAGGCGGCCGTGCCGGTCAACCTGGTGTCGGTCAACCTCCCGGTCGAATACCAGATCACCAACCTCTTTCAATACGCCTACCAGCACGCCGAGCCGGACCGGCTGATGGAGCAACTGGCCTACCGCTGCGTGACCTTGGAACTGGCCGGCCGCGACTTGTTCGCCCTGCTCGGCGCGGACCGGGAGCAGACCGGCCGTGCGTTGCTGGCGCGGTTGCAACGTGAGGCGGACCGGCACGAACTCGGCGTGCAGGTGCTGTTGGTCGGCCTGGCAGGCGTGCACCCGCCGGTCGGCGTCGCCGAGGCCTTCGAGTCCGTGGTCGGCGCGGTGGAGGAAAAGGAGACCGCGCTGCTCGGCGCGCAGGCCTATCGCAACCAGACCGTACCCGTGGCGGCGGCGAACGCGGACCGCCTCCGGGCGGAATCCACCGCCTACCGCACGCGCCGCACAGAGCTCGCCCAGGCGGAAACCCAGCAGTTCAGCCAGCGCCTCGCGGCCTACGCCCGCTCGCCGGCGGTCTTCCGCTCGCGCCTGTACCTCGACGCCGTGGGCGGCGCCCTCGCCCCGCTCCGCAAGTACATCGTCGCCACCGAGGCCTCGCGCGACGTGCTGATCTTCAATCTCGAGGAAAAACAGAATCTGGACTGGCTGGATCTCGGCGCCAAGCCGGAAGTTAAGGATAAATCGAAATGAAATTTTTCGGATTATTCAATGAGGAAATCAGGAAAGAAGGAACGGCCGGGAGAATCTATTCCTGTTTTCCTGATTTCCTCATTCATATTGCTTTGGTTGCTGATGGTCCTGTTTCGGAGACGTCTATATGAAACGCAACGTCTGGATCTTGATCACCGGCCTGCTGGTGGCCGCGCTGCTCCTGCTGCTGCAGGTGCTGTTCATCGTCCGCCAGGGCGAGGTGGCGGTGCTGACCACCTTCGGCCAGCCGCGGCGCGCGCTGGCCGAGCCGGGGCTCTACGCCCGCTGGCCCTGGCCCGTGCAGCGCGCCTACCTGTTTGATGCGCGCCTGCGCTGCCTCGAGGGGGCCTACGAGCAGATCCTGACCCAGGACGGCAAGAACGTGCTGGTGGCCTTGTACGCCGGCTGGAAGATCAGCGACCCGCGCCTCTTCCTGGAACGCGTCGGCACGCCGGCGCAGGCGACCCAGAGCCTCGACGGCCTGCTGCGCCACCACGAGACCGCCGTGCTCGGCCAATACACCCTCGGCCACCTCGTCAACGTCCGCACGAACGAATTGCGCTATGCGGAAATCGAGCAACGCATGCTGGCGGCCGTCCAGGCCGAGGCGCGCGCGCGCTACGGCATCGCCGTCGAGTTCCTCGGCATCCGCAAGCTCGGCCTGCCCGAGGCCATCACGGCCAAGGTCTTCGACCGCATGCGCGAGGAGCGCAAGGCCATCGCCGACGGCTACCGGTCCGAGGGCGAGGGCGAGGCCATCCGCATCCGCGCCGAGGCCGACAGCGCCCGCGACCAGACCCTGGCCCGCGCCGAGGGCGACGCCAAGCGGCTGCGCGCCGAGGGTGACGCCGCGGCGGCGGAGTTTTACCGCGTGTTCGAAAAGAACCCCGAACTGGCCATGTTCCTGCGCAAGTTGGAGGTGCTGGAGCAGACGCTGAAGGAGAAAGCCACCGTCGTCCTCAGCGCCGACACCGAGCCGTTCGATCTGCTGCAGGGCGGGAAGAAGGAAGAAAAGAAATAGGAAGACAGAAGTCAGAGATCAGAGGTCAGAAGTCAGGAGTCAGAATGAGGATATCCAGGACGGGATTTGCAAGCTCGGCAATATGGCCTGAAGCGCACTGGTGCGGTAGCCATTCCATGGACTGCAAGCGGTTGGTCCGCGGCTTATCCCCGCATTATTCTGACTTCTGAATTCTGAATCCTGTCTCCCGCGTAACATGAGATGAATTGATGTCCAAACAGTTGCGATGATGCATTGTTTGTCATGAAAGAAACAGAACATCTTGATTCCGGCCAACAGGCGCTGGGCGAAGCGTTGGCGGTGAGTTTTCGCTTGCTGCGCTGGATGCTGGGCGTGCTGCTGATCCTGTACCTGAGCTCCGGCTTCTTCATCGTCCAGCAGCATCAGCGGGCGGTGGTGCTGGTGTTCGGCCGCATCGCCGGGCTGGGCGCCGACCGCCTCAAGGAGCCGGGCCTGCATTGGACCTTCCCGAAGCCGGTCGCCGAGGTCGTCCGCGTGCCCGCCGAGCGCGTGCAGACGCTGGAGACCATCGCGTTCCTGCCGCAAACTGGCGCTCTGAACGAGCCGGAGGCGGCCCGCGCGGCGCCGCCCGCCCCCACCCTCAAGCCGGGCGAGGATGGTTACACGCTAACCGGCGACGCCAACCTGCTGCACTCACGCTGGGCCATGCGGTACACGATCAGCGATCCGGAGGACTATCGCTTCCGGTACGAACAGCTTGCCACCGTCCTCCGCGCCGAGCTGGACCGCGCCGTGATCCAGGCCTCGGCCGCGCTGCCCGTGGACCAGGCCCTGCGCACGCAGGTCGAGGCGTTTCGCGCAACGGTGGAGAACGAACTGCGCCGCCGCTGCGAAGACCTGCACCTGGGCCTCCGGCTGCAGGGGTTGGACGTGCTCGTCCTCATGCCGCCGCGGCAGGTGGCGGCCGCCTTCAACGCCGTGGTCGAGGCCGAGAACGAACGCAGCACCCGGATCAGCGAGGCGCGCGCCTACGCCGCCCGCCAGGGCAACGAGGCGCGCGGCCAGGCGGCGCGCTTGCGCGCCGAGGGCGCGGCCCAGAAAAGCCGGCTGGTCAGCCAGGTCAGCGCGGACGCCGATTATTTCAAGCAGGTGCTGGTGGAGTATGCCAAGAACCCGGACCTGATCCTGCGCACGCTGCGCCAGGACGCCGTGCGGCGGGCGCTGGAACACGTCGAGCAGAAATACATCGTATACCGCGGCGCCGACGGCCAGCAGGAAATCCGCCTCCAAATCAGCCCGGAACAACCCAAGAAGAAATAAGGCAACTACGAAATGCGCGAAAAACGCGAAAATTAGGATTAAGCACAGCGGACAAACGACCCGGCTTCGTCAGACTTCGCCGTGGCAAGCCAATGACTACTGACAACCAACAACTGACCCTCCTTCGCCCTTTCGGCTTCGCTCGGGGCTACGGAGGGCAAGCCAATGACCAATGACATTCTTCCATTCTGACAACTGACTACTGACTATCCCCCATGCTTACCCGCCACCATGCCGATGAAGCAGGCGCCGAGCACGGCCATGCGGCCGGACGCCTGCTGAGCTGGATTTTCCTGGGCACGGCGTTCGTGCTCAACGGCTATCTGGCCGCGTACTTTTTCAAGGATGATCCGCTGATCGGCGATGTCTCCGCCGCCATCGGCGCGGTGCTGCTGCTGCTGCCGATTCTCAAGACGGCCATCGAGGACCTGCTGCACGGCCACGTTCACATGAACGAACTGGTGGCGCTGGCCATCCTCGCCGCCATGGCGCAGGGCGACTTCCGCACCGCCGGCGTCGTCGCCTTTTTCATGCTCATCTCGCTGGTGATCGAAACCCGCTCCGCCGAGGGCGCGCACGCCGCGATCGAAAAGCTCATCCGGCTTACCCCGACCACGGCGCGCCGGCTCGGCGCGGAGGGCGCGGAGGAGGTCATCCCCGCCACGCAGTTGGCCGTCGGTGACCGGATCCGCGTCCTGCCGGGCGAGACCATCCCCGCCGACGGCCAGATCGCGCGCGGCCAGACCACGCTGAACGAGGCGACCGTCACCGGCGAATCGCTGCCGCGCGACAAGGGGCCGCAGGAGGACGTCTTCGCCGGCACGCAGAACCTCACCGGCGCCATCGAAATCGCCGTCCGCCGCGTCGGCGAGGACACCACGCTCGGCCACGTCCGCAAGCTGATCCTGGCCGCGGAGCAGACCAAGCTGCCGCTGCTGCGCATCATGGACCGCTACATGGGCTACTACACGCCCGCCGTCCTGATGTTGGCTGGCCTGGTCTGGTTCTTCACCAGCGACTGGAGCCGCGTCATCGCCCTGCTGGTCATCGCCTGCCCCTGCGCGCTGATCCTGGCCACGCCCACCGCCATCGTCGCCGCGCTCTCGACCGCGGCGCGGCTGGGCATCCTCGTGAAGAACGTCGCCGATCTCGAATCCGCGGCGCACCTGACCGCGGTGATCTTCGACAAGACCGGCACGCTGACCCTCGGCAAGCTGGGCGTGGCCCGGCTGGCGCCGCGCGAGGGCGTCACCCCCTCGGCGCTGCTGGCTGCCGCCGCTGGCGTGGAGCGGTTCAGCAAGCACCCCGCCGCCGTGGCGCTGGTGGAACTGGCGCAGCAGACCGGCGTGTCGCTGCCGGAGCCGGCGGACTTCGCCGAGGCGCCCGGCCGCGGCGTCCGCGCCCTGGTCAACAAGCAACAGGTGTTGTCGGGCCGCGCGTCCTGGCTGCAGGCGGAAGGCATCCGCGATCCGCTGCTGGCCGAGGCCGACACCCAGGGCACCGCCGGCTACAGCGCCGTCTTTGTCGCCGCCGACGGGCGTTACCTGGGCTGGATCGGATTCCAGGACCAGATCCGCCCCGAGGCGGCCGCCAGCCTCAAGCAATTGACCGATTTTAAGATTCGCCGGCTGGCGATGGTCACCGGCGACCGCGCCGCCGTGGCCCAGACCGTGGCGGAACAGATCGGCTGTCGCGAGTTCAAGGCCGACTGCCTGCCGCAGGAGAAGGTGGACTTTGTCCGCGCGGTGCAGCGCGAAGGCTACCGCGTCGCCTTCGTCGGCGACGGCGTCAACGACGCCCCTGCCCTGGCGGCGGGCGACACGGGGATCGCGATGGGCGCCGCCGGCAGCGACGTGGCGATCCACAGCGCCTCGGTGGCGCTGATGAGCAACGACCTGCGCCGCGTGCCGTTCCTGATCCACCTCTCCCGCGGCGCGCGCCGGACGATCTACCAGAACCTGTCCATTGGCGGCCTGTTTATCCTCGGCGGCCTGACCCTGTCCGGCCTCGGTTACATGGGCCCGATCCTCGCCGTCCTGCTCCATAACGCCGGCTCCCTCATCGTCGTCTTCAACTCCGCCCGCCTCATCCGCCTGGGCGACGAATCGGGTGCCGCATGACCACCCCACTCCGCCGCTCCCCCTCTTTACCTCATATCCCAAGTGAAAAACCAATGAGCGTATACGTTTCCCCGAGAGGTTCACGTTGAAGACCGGACTGTTCGAGATTGATCCTGCATCAGTCAAGACAGCAGCGGCGTTGCTGGCCGCCCGCTTGGCTCATGTGGCAAAACCAAAAACACCTGAACAAACGCTACGCATAGCCTTCCAAGGCACTGTTGATGAAATCGCGCGCCAACTGAATTTTAGCCTTAACTGGCGGGACGAATACCGTCTAATCGAGGGTCGGGCGGACAGTGTGTACGGTGGTTTGGTCATCGAATACGAAGCACCGTGCAGCTTTCGGTCCACAAACAGGAGTGGTACTAATTCTCACGCCATACAGCATGTCAAAGACTACATCTGCGGATTGCAGAGACTTGAGCGAATTCACATAGAACGCTACGCAGGGGTTGCGTGTGACGGCTGCTTTTTCGTCTTCCTTCGGTTCAAACAAGGGCACTGGTATGTCGAGCCGCCGGTTCCTGTCTCGCCTTACTCTTGCGCGCGATTCCTCCGCTATCTGTTCGCGCTACAGACCGAACTAGCAACAACACCCGAAAACCTGTTGCGCGATTTTGGCGAATCCAGTTCCTGTGCACGCGATTGTGTGCGCGCATTTTACAACACCCTCGCCATATCAACTGTGCCGAAAGTGGGCACGCTCTATCGTCAGTGGGCGCAGACATTCAGCGAGGTATGCGGGTATGAGGAAAACAGTCCTAGACTTGACGTCGCTGCTCTCGCCCGCACCTACAGCGTTCGGCCTGCTGCTGGTCAGACACGGGTTGATCCCTTCAAGCTTTTTTTCGCGGTACACACCTACTATGCAACCTTCATCAAGTTTCTCGCCGTTCAGATTCTGTACTTCTACGCAAGACAAAAGGTCGCGCGCATCGCCGCGTCTGAAAACGTCACGCTCGCCCAAGCTTCATCGCTCGATTCCGATGGCTTGCGGTCGTACTTGATTGATCTTGAGGAACACGGCGGCATTTTCGGACACCTGGGCATCCGCAATTTTGTCGAAGGGGATTTCTTCGGTTGGTATCTGGAAGGCTGGGACGAGCCGACGGATGCCTCTTTGCGCGAGGTCATTCGCGAACTTTCTGGCTACTCTTTCGTGACTCTCGATATCGACCCGGAAGGCACGCGCGACTTACTCAAGAAACTCTATCAGAACTTGATGCCGAAAGCGCTCCGTCACGACCTCGGCGAATACTACACGCCCGACTGGTTGGCCCAACAACTTCTCAACCAACTGCACGGCGGCACGTCCGACCGTGCGCCACGATCACCCGACGAACGCCTGCTCGATCCAGCTTGCGGTTCGGGTACGTTTGTTGTCCTGCACATTCGGGACGTCCGGCAGCATGCGCGTGATGCGCTTCTGCCCGATGGAAAACTCACGCCGCGCCAACTTCTCGATAAGATTCTCTCCAATGTTGTCGGCTACGACCTTAACCCGCTTGCGGTCATTAGCGCTCGGACCAACTACCTGCTGGCGCTCGGCGATCTGCTGGACGAAATCACCGACGATATTGACATTCCGATCTACTTGGCCGACTCCGTTCTCACGCCGTCCGAAGGCAACGATCTTGACACGCACGGCAAGTTCAGTTTCAGGACCGCCGTCGGCACCTTCTCCCTCCCTCGCAACCTGATCAAAGCCGACTACGTGGACGAACTGGCCAACCTGCTCGAATCCTCTGTTGAAGCAGGGAATTCTGCGGATGTCTTTCGCAAACGTCTGTGCGCAGCACTGCCGCTCGACCCAAAACGCGACGAACGCGATATTGCAGTCGTGGAGATCCTCTACGGGAAACTCCTGGACCTGGACCGCCAGGAGATCAACGGCATCTGGGCGCGCATCATCAAGAACGCTTTCGCCCCGCTCTTCCAACCGCGCTTCGACGTAATTGCAGGCAATCCGCCGTGGATTAACTGGTCAAATCTGCCAGACAGTTACCGTCAAGAAACCGCGCCGCTATGGCAGCGATACAAGCTATTCCCACACGTCGGCCTTCGAGCAAGGATGGGAAGCGCCCTCGACGATCTTTCCGTCCTGATGCTTTACGTTGCTGCCGACAAATATCTGAAACCAAGAGGCAAGTTAGGTTTTGTTATTACCCAGACCATTTTCAAAACCGAAGGCGGCGGCGAGGGTTTTCGACGACTCCAACTTGGGGACACTGATCATTTACGCATCCTGCAAGTGGACGACTTCAGTCAAATCCAGTGCTTCGAGGGCGCGGTAAACCGAACTTCTGTTGTGCTAATTCAGAAGGGCGACAAAACAAAGTTTCCGCTTGAAGCCTATAACTTCTGGCGTAAGAGAGACCCGCGTAAGAATATTTCCACTGAGTCGGATCATGATGAAGCAATGCAAATCTTGACTTATGCAAAATGGGCTGCGCGACCAATCTTCTATCCAGAAAAACCTACATCCCCATTGGGATAATAAAGGTTTATAACTAATCATTGACAATAAGATCAGGAATATCGCAGGAACTGGGTTAAACCGTGCAGGTCGGAAAATATGAT
>CAIQIC010000138.1 GCA_903871765.1 uncultured Lentisphaerota bacterium | reverse complement strand
GGTGACAAGTGCAGTAGCAAGCAAAGGTATCCGTTGATATCTCATGTTCTTCTCCTTCTCAGCCGAACGTTCCGGCGCACCGGCGGCGCGGTAGCGACGTACGGTGCCGCCGGTGGTTCGGCAATTCATCTATAGTCGGGTTTCATCAGAACACCGCTCCAAGACTAAAGTCTCCTCTGTCTCCGATCTCCAGCGGCATGCGATCGCACACATGGCATCGCTCGACCGAGACCCGATCGTCGTCGAGTCCGTCCGCCATGTCGCATTCCTCTTCGACGGCGCAAGGAACGAAGAAGACTAGCCGATCTGAATCTGTGTGGTATCTGATCCCGACGACAGGGAAGCAGTTGTCGTTGTGCAACACGTAGCGCTCCGCCCGTATGGGCACCGCAGATGCCGAATTCAGTCGCACCGTCATAGGACCGACTGAGCGTGCGTGATCAAGCAGGAGCCTTCTTCGGATGCTTTCGCCTCTGGGATGGGTATAAAGGAAAGTGCGGAGCGCGTTGAGGTTGCTCTCTTCACCGTCGGTGTGCTCCTCGATCCAGCGACCCCAGAATCTTGCTGTGCCTTCTGTCATGTTCTATATGCCGAACGACGGCGGTGAACCTCGCCGCGCTTCGCGGCGTAGTGTTTCACCGCCTTGTTAGGCGGCAGGCTTCGACTTTCTGGTATAAAATCTCCTCACAATGCTAATGACAATAAAAGGTATCACACTCCAAAGGACGATGGTAGGAATGATAATCACCGGCCACCTAATTGCATCCGATGCTGTTGCTGGCAGCCACCTTTCGGCAATCCAACCGCCCAGCCCATGAATGACATAGACGAAGATGCCAGTAAAATCATTGGCTGGCCCACATGGGCCGACCTTGTAGAACATTGGCGTCAACGCCCATACGCCCCCCTCAAGAATGCCACTGACAATCAATGCCAACCAGAATGTGGGAATCTTTTTCATTTGGTGTCAATGCCGCCTAACGTCACCGGTCAGCCGACGAGCGTAGCGAGGTTGGCTGAACCGGATGGTTCGGTTTCTTGAATAATAATATCTGCGGCCAATTAGCGACTAGAAAAACTATCAGATAATATGCGGGGTAGGAATAAAGTAAAACATACTTCTGGGATTCAACCCAATCGAGTTTGAGTTCGAAATATGCGTGGCTGGCCAAATACACGCCAAACCAATAGGTTACTAAAGAGCAAATACAAATTCCCCAAACAAGAGGAGTAAGTCTGCTGCACCATATGACAAGTTTTGGAATTCTTAATGGAAGTCCTAATAACAGGCAAATAATTAGTGTTGGAATGCTGCATTGAACAGCCCAAACGGGTAGAACAAAGACAGCAAGGGGCCCGCAAGCAGGCTCAAATAGGCGTCGAGTGAAATCAAGTCCTGCAGCCAAGGCCCAAGCTATCATTATCTGCTTCATTTTTATACCGAACGTTGCCAATCAACCTGCGAGCGGAACGCGAGTTAGGGTGGATTGGCGTGTTGGATTTCTCTATTTTCTTGGCTCATAGGCCCAAATGTCCAGCGGGAAACACAACGTGTCGGTGACGAGTGAAAACGGCAAATCCACGAGGCCGATACACCATATGCCGAGTCTCCGAGGAAATGAACCCCAAGCCTCATTATTCGGGTTGCATGGTGCAATTAAAAGACAGCCATCAAAATAGGTGGCGGGGTAGAAACGTGGAATGTCACTTATCTCATTTCTCCAAGGGGTTCGGGCACACAAAGTCCCGCAACCGGTAAAGAACGGAAGACATAGCAACAAGATGATCAGAGTTTTCTTAATAAATATTCTCCTCTCAAATCCAACGTCAGCGGTCTGGTTTGAGCCGCCCATCCACGGGCGGCGAGTAACCAGCACCGCTTTGTTGGCTGCGGTTTATGCTATTCTTCATGATGTTATGGGGGTTTCGATTGGTTGAAACCTGAAGATGATGGAATCTCCACTCATCCTTTGGCTTCTTCGCGTCAGCGATGAAGCGAACCCAGATCGTGCCATTCGTAAAGCGGTAGTCCGCCTCATACAGAAGCGTGAATCCGCCAGGAGGCGAAAACCGATCTTCGATTCCGTATGCCCTGCTATAGACTCTGGCCTCGCCCACCACGCTCCGAAGATCCGCATAGGTCGTTTCATTGGTTTTCAAGAAGGCGCCAAGTGCGGCTGCCTTGTCCGCAACCGATGATGTCGGTGAGTTCCACACGGCTGTGAGGAAGAGTCCCGGTTCCGAGGCGGCGATCACATTCGCGGCACACAGAAGTCCCAGAATCGTGAGTTTCCATTTCATATCTGTGTTCTCAGCCAACATCCTGATATGCGGAAAACAGCATAGCAACCATCAGCGGTTTTTCCGCATATCAGCTTTATAGCTTTTCTGATATGCTGCCTCCAACCATGGAGGAATGATATGAGTTCCAACGATTCTGTCAATAACCATCGAATCGCTCAGTTTTGGGCCGCCTACCGGCCTGCGTCGAGGTCAACCATGTGCAGCCCAAACTGTCGGGCATCACACTCGTTGGATACAGGAAGTCGTTGTTTTCCAGCAGGATAAGAAGTTACTGGATCGCTCAGCAACCGATAGGCACAGGCGAGGACGGGTTCAGATTTTGAGCGGCCAGCTTGGCGGCATCCCGCTCAATATGGGCGAGTGTCCGACCCGCAGGGCAGCAACGTAGCGCAGAACGTCGGCGGCCGTGGGCACCTCAACGGATTCCCGGTCCAGCCACGCCAACCAGGCGACTGCATGATCCCGGTAGACTTTGGCGGTCCGGGTGGACAGCAGGCCCGCTGCGGCGTGGGCGTCCAGATCGGCGGTCCACGCGGCGGCCAAGGCGCATTGATTCCGTTCCACGCGGGGCGCGGCAACTGCCGACGGGGCGGACCGGATAATCTCGGTTGTAATTGTTCTCATGCAGGCAGTTACGCATACCATCCGGGGCGAGTCAACGGCTTTATCGCGGCAACAGGCATGGCTTAGGGACTGCGGCGATATGGATCACTCCCGCGCTCCCGCGCTTTTCAGCTTGACCTCGCCCCCCCCCACATGGGGCTTCCTGGCTGCATCCGCTTTCCCCTTGATATCGGAGCCGCCGGAAGTACAATGCCCACAGATTGAGTGAAAATAGGCGTATGGCCGCCCCATTCGTGTTTCCGCCAGCGCTGAGGGACTCGTGGCAACGTCGTTCATCATCAAGTGATAGGAATAAACCAAAGGAGTTCGTGCAATGAGGAAGTTAGGTTATCGATTGTGGCTGTCCATGTTCACGGCAAGTCTGCCTGCTATAACAATGGCGGCGGCGGCTGAAACCAGCCTGCAGGATCTGACAGGCAAGGATGCGCCGGCGGGCGCGGTGTGGCTTGATACACAGGACTTGAGTTCCGTGGAGCTGGGCTGGGGCACCGTGGGCGCAGGCAAGGCGGTCGGTGGCGGAAGCCCGATTTCCATCAACAAGCAGACGTTCGTGCACGGTATCGGGACCCATGCGGAAAGCGTGGCTGGCGTCGACCTCAAGAAAACGGCAACCCGGTTTGTCGCGGCCGTCGGCGTGGACGACGAGACCGATACGAGCGCGTCCGTGGTTTTTCAGGTGTGGGTTGACAAGGTAAAGAAGGCCGATTCCGGGCTGATGAAGGGCGGCGACGCACCCAAACTGCTTTCCGTCGATCTTACCGGCGCCGATAGGATGACGCTTGTAGTCACGGACGGCGGCGATGGCAATGCCTCCGATCACGCTGACTGGGCCGGGGCGGCCGTGTTTGCCACGGGGAATGCCGTCAAGGTTGTACCTGGAAACTTCAGCATACAGGATGTTGTGCCGAATGGAATGCCCGCAATAGCGTCATGCGATCCGGCCAGGACCTCCATAAATGGACCGCGTATTGTCGGAACGACGCCCGGCAAGCCATTCATTTTCCTTGTCCCAGCGACGGGCGCAGGGCTTACGAAGTTCTCCGCGAAGAAACTGCCCGCCGGCCTGAAGATTGATCCGGTCACCGGCATCATCACCGGCGCGGTGGAGAAGCCGGGCACATACGAAGTGACGCTCTCGGTAAAGGGTAAAGGCGGATCGGCCTCGCGAAAACTGGTCATTGAGGCGGGCGACCACAAACTCGCCAGAACCCCCCCGATGGGCTGGAATTCGTGGAACTGCTGGGCCGGTGCGATCGATGACGCGAAGGTGCGCGCCGCGGCGGAGGCGATGGTCAAGTGCGGGCTGGCGGCGCACGGCTACCAGTACATCAATATTGATGACTGCTGGGAAAAGGGCCGTGACGCGAATGGAGAGATCATGCCCAACGAGAAATTCCAGGACATGAAAGCGCTGGCCGACTATGTACACAGCAAGGGCTTGCGGCTTGGCATCTATTCGTCGCCCGGCCCGAAGACCTGCGCCGGTTTCGAGGGCAGCTATCAGCACGAAGAGCAGGACGCCAAGACCTACGCCAAGTGGGGCATCGATTACCTCAAGTATGACTGGTGTTCGTACGTTGCCGCGAATAATTCGGGCCTGGAAGGTTTGAAGAAACCGTACCATGTAATGGATAAGGCGCTGGACAACTGTGGGCGCGATATTGTTTACAGCCTCTGCCAGTACGGCATGGGCAATGTCTGGGAATGGGGCGCTGAAGTTGGCGGCAACTGCTGGCGCACCACCGGCGACATCACCGACAACTGGGGCAGCTTGTCCGACATCGGGTTCAGCCAGAACGGCCACGAGAAGTTTGCCGGACCGGGCCATTGGAACGATCCCGACATGCTCATCGTCGGCAGGGTTGGCTGGGGGAACCCGCATCCGACCAAACTCAAATATATGGAGCAGGTCACACACATAACGTTGTGGAGCCTGCTGGCTGCGCCGCTGCTAATCGGGTGTGACATGTCCAACATGGATAAATTCACGATCGATCTGCTCACCAACGATGAGGTGCTGGACGTAAACCAGGATCCTCATGGCAAACCGGCAGGCCGGGTGGCCGACCGCAACGGTATACAGTTGTGGAGCAGGCCGCTGCAGGATGGCACAACCGCGGTTGGCATTTTCAATACCGGCATGGAAGCCGCCGATGGAACGGTTAAGTGGGCGGATATTGGCATCCACGGCAAACAGCCGGTGCGCGATCTCTGGCTAAAGAAAGATCTCGGTGGCTTTGACGGGCAGTATACGGCGAACATACCGGCGCATGGCGCGGTGATGCTCAAGATCGGCCGGCCGCGCAAAGATTAAAGCAATGCGTGTCAGCAAGGGCGGCAACTACCTGCTGAACGTGGGGCCGACCGCGGAAGGTCAGTTCCCCGCGCCCCATATCCAGCGGCTGGCCGAGATCGGCCAGTGGATGAAGGTCAACGGCGAGGCGATCCATGGCACAACGCCCGGGCCCTTCCCCAAGGCGCCCGCCTGGGGCCGCGTGACGCAGAAGCCGGGCAAGTTTTATCTGCACGTCTTCGATTGGCCCAAGGACGGCCAGTTGGTTGTGCCCGGCCTGACCGCCAAGATCCAGACGGCTTACCTGCTGGCGGCTGCGAACCGCGCGGCACTAAAGACTACAGACAATGCCGGCGGCGTGGAAGTGGCCGTGCCTGCCCATGCGTTGCTCCTTCCGTTACCGCAACGCATCAGGAATCGGCTCTGGTTTGGCCGTGGGTCGGAAATAGCCAATTTCATTGACCGGCACGGGCAGTTCCGGTGGAGCGCGTAGTACCAGCAGCGGGCACACCCCTTCATTCAGCCAACCGGCGACCGCCAACGGCGAGCCTTGGCCATGTGCCGACAGCATTTCCACATACACATCCGCGACCTCGGGGCGGACCACCAGCCAGTGTCCCGTGGCCGTATGCAGAACGGCGCAGGATTCGGTGGCGAGGGAGAGGACGTTGTTGAGCGCGGTGTCCTTGTCGTCCGCCACTGCACTGTAGGGCGAGCGGAGCAGAGCCCGTTCGGCAGCAGGCACCGTGAACTGCCGCCAGCGCGTCTTGCGGTCGGCGATGAACTTCAAGCCTGGTAAACCGGTCAGCGTGGCGAGGTCGGCCTCGGTCAGCAGCGGCAGGCGAAACCAGCAATCCCGGCTAACGTCCGCCCAGCAATACAGCTTGCCGGTGAACGACTCCGGTTTTGCTGTAGCCGGACCGGTGAGCGAGAAGCGCTGCCACATCGCCGGGCGGATGATGTGCAGATATATGCTGCGATAGGTGGCGAGCAAGTCGGGATAGTCGAGGTCGCCCCGCTCGTAGCCCATCATGTTCAGGCCATGGAACTGGGTGAGTTGCACGCCCTCAATGGTGGACAGATTGTCAAGGTAGCGGTGATTTACCTCATGCACCACGAGCGGCAGGTGCGGTGCGCAGATAGCGATGTTGTAGCCGCCGAACAACGGCCACTGCGTGTAGCTGATACCGTAGGGCGGCCCACCGATCTTTTGCTTTGATCGGCCGTTTAGTGTCTCCGGCTGGCCGGCGCACCAGACCCACATGTCCACCTTTGCGTCCTCGTACTTCACCAGCAGCTTTTCGAGTTGGTCGGCAACGGCCCGTGGCTGGCAACCCCAGCCAGGCTTCTTGCCGGTGTCGGTCCAAGCCAGACTGCTCAAGGTCTCGAAGACCCACTCGCATTTCACGGCGCCGCCAGTGAAGGCCCAGGTGAAATCCGCATATTCCTGTGCCGTTCGCGTCCGCATCGTTTCTTCAAAGTCATGTGGTGTGGTGAAAGTAGCGCGCAACGGTTTTCCATCCGTGCCCGGAATATCGGGGAACGTCATGGTGGCCTCCTTGAGGAAGACGCAACCGAGTCGGAACACGCGTGGGGCTGCCTTGCTGTCGCGTGACACCGCATCCGCTTTCACTTTCCACGCGGCCATTTCCGCCGCGAAATCCCCCCATACCAGGTAGCGCCGGCGCAGCGTCCCGGCAGCCGTGACCTCCACCAGTTCGTCGTGAAACCGCAGCGGTTCAACAAGCTGGGCTGGATACTTCAGCGGAACCGTCGGTGCATCGGCAGCTTGCAGCACGGCCAGCGGCGCCAGCAGCAGGGCGGCGGTGATGACGAGGATTTGTTTCATGAGTGTGCTCAGTCTCTTGATTTGGCGGCAGCGCTTCCAACGCCGCTACCGCGAGCGCATTTTATGACAGCGGATAGCCGATTGCGAGGTTGAAGGCACTGTGGTTTCCTGGACCGTTAAGGATAGGAAATTTCGGCGGTTTAGGGCGAAACAAAGCAAAACCTCTTCCTGTTATCACATTACGGTGTAGAGAATGTGGCTGCCTCGAATGTTTTGCACGACCACAAAAATAGATTGGGGACATGTTCCTCCTAGTCGATGGTCGCGATGGCGTATCCGCGCGCCGTCATGGGGAGCGCCGGAATCGGCGGCCATTCCTTGTTCCCGGCCGACCACACTCCGCCGTGAACCCAGATGACGAGCGGCAGCGCGGAGGCGAACCGCAGCCGACATTTCTCCTCCCGCGTAGCGGGATCGTCATATCCATCGCGCCACCAGGGCCTCCCTGTAGTCCGGTAGCTCCCGGCCCGGCGACCAGCAACTCCAGCCTTTACAGCAGCATGGCCGCGGATATAAAAACGGCGGGCACAATAGCCGGCATGGGCCGGAGCAGGAGGTGTGTATGGCTGAAATGTTGGCATTGACGGTGAGGAGCGCCGCCTTTGTCATGGGCGCGCTCATTCCTCTGAAGTATGCCGGCGGCGGCGACAACCTCTCGCCTCCGCTCGCATGGAGTCCGGTGCCGACCGGCACACAGAGCGTGGCCATCCTTTGCGATGACCCCGACGCCCCGGCGGGCGACTGGGTCCACTGGGTGCTCTTTAACCTGCCGCCGGACACCGTGCAGCTCGACGCGGGCGTGTCCGTAAAGCCCGCGCTGCCGAATGGGGCGACGCAAGGCCTCAACGACTATTCCAACCACGGCTACGATGGCCCGTGGCCGCCGCCCGGCAAGCCGCACCGCTATTTCTTCAAGGTGTACGCTTTGGACGCCAAGCTGAACCTGCCGGCGACGGTGCGCAAACGCGAGCTGCTCAAGGCGCTGCAGGGACACATCCTCGCCCAAGGCCAGCTCTGCGGCACCTTCCAGTGCTGAGGTTTTGGCGTCTGCCCCGGCGCCGGCTCGGACCAGATTCTTCGCCGCCTGGCGCTCGCAGCGCGCCGCCACCGATCGGCACGGCCGGGCCGTAGGCGTGGCCTACGACCAGATATTGACAGCCATTGGCAGCAGGGGCATCTCGACCGCTTCCCCGGCATCAGCCAGGTCATGTCGAGGTTTTCCGAATTCCACCCCGGCTACTGGTTGCTGGAAACGCGCCGGTTGCGCCCGGCGGGCGCGGGACTGGCGGGGTTGAGCAGGCGGGTGGGTTGCGATCCGGCCGCGTCGTGGTCAATCCATACCGCGTCGTTCATGTAGGCGCACGCGTACTCGTAGGACATCGCGGCATCCGGCAGACCTTTGCCGGAATTGCGAACTAGAAAGACGCCACCGCCGGGCTGCCTGAGGTCATCACGGAAACCGACCAGGATGATGCTGTGCCCGTCAAAAACCCCTTCCGGCGGGGCCATCACCAGCACGTTATCCTGCCAGCGCTCCTCCTTGGGCCAGCGGAAACCGCCGCAGACCGGCCACTGCCCGGCCAGCACGCATTTGATCTCCGCAAATTCCTCCGGCGTAAGGCCGGTTTTGACGTTCCAAGGCTTGATCCAGTGGAGCCGCAACTCTGCGCTCCGCAGTTCCCGCGCATGGGCCATGGCCGCCGGGGGCGGCTTCAATTTCGGGTCAAACTTGGGCTGGTACGGCAGGTCGGCTTCGGGGCAGATGCCGTGTTTGAGATAGCCCTTCCAGAGATCGGAGAAAAAGCCGCCGTCCTCATTTTCACCGATGGCGTCGTTGGAAGCCCAATTGAGGAACTCCACGCTCAAGCGGGCGCTGTGCCGCTGTTTGTAGGCCAAGGCAAATTCCATGGCGCCAACCAGGGTGATCACCGAACATGTGCCGCGCCCCTCCTGACGCCGGGCGTCCAGTCCCCAGTTGGAAAATATCGGCCGGAGATCCACGGTGCTGACGGCTGGACGGGCCGGGGTATGGTTTGTTTCAAGCGCGGCGGCGTGCGGCGACCAGGCGGGAAAGAGGACGCTGTAAACCACCAGACTCCAAACCATGGTGTGCCGGACCCGTTGTGCCAACAGGGCGTTCATGCGCCCTATGTTGCCAGTGACCCTCGCAACTATCAACGGCGATGTTGTTCTGCCAGCGAGACGCTGAAAACAGCCAATCTCCAGCCGCTGGAAAAATTGTTTGCCGAGCGCATGTTGGCCATACTGCGGCGCAAACGGCGACTCGCGGACCATGCCGCGCTGGATGACGAGCAACCGCCGTTATCGGACATTGGCGGCTGGCCGCGCAGGCTTGCATGACGTCCCGCATGTCGCCGCCGCGAAGGAGGTTCGGGGCTCAGGATGCGCTCTGCACCGCCGCCCAGATGATCGAAACGGCGCTCGGACTACGCCGGCGAGATGAACGCCAGGGATCTGGCTGTTTTTGCAGATGGCCGGCGGCGGTAACGCATCACGCTCGTCCCGGCGAAGCCCAACGGAGACGGAAGGGCGAAGACGGATGGACCCCAATCGCTCCAAGGCCGGCGCCGCCTGGAACCCCGAGGAGGAGCAGCGCCTTCGTTCGCGCCGGTCGGCGGCCCTCGCGGCGGTCTACGGGATGACGCCCAGCTCGCGGCCGACGCGGGCAAACAGCTCCAGGCCGCGATCCAGATCCGCGCGCGCGTGCGCGGCGGAAATCATCACGCGGATGCGCGCCTGGCCCTGCGGCACCGTCGGATAGCCGATGGCCATCGCAAACACGCCCTGGTCGAACAGTGCGCGCGAAAATTGCTGCGCGCGGGCCGCTTCGCCGAGCATGACCGGCGTGATCGGCGTCGCGCTGCGGCCCGTGTCGAAGCCGAGCCGCCGCAGTTCGCCCTGGAAATAACGCGCGTTGAGCCATAGCCGCTCCACCAGCTCGGTGGACGCCTCCAGGAT
>CAIQIC010000137.1 GCA_903871765.1 uncultured Lentisphaerota bacterium | reverse complement strand
CTGCAGGTACCCGGTGGAGGGCACCATGAAGCCGTGATGGTAATCGACGTAGTCGCCGAGGCGGTAGAGCGTGATGGTCGGCTTGCTGCGGTGGCGCATCAAGCGGGCCTTGTCGAGGTCGTGCCGGCCCTCGAAGAAGGCGATCGCCTCCCCGACCGCGGCCTCGCGTCCGACAAACGGCAGGTCCTGCGCGACCAGGCGCCGCATTTCCGCCTCCAGTTCCTGCAGCTCGGCGGGCGTGAGGGGCGGCCGCTCGCGCACGTTGCAGAAGTAGCCGCCGGAAGTGAGGGAATGGTCGATGTACAGCAGAGCCCCGGGAAACCGGCGGACAAACGCCGCCTCGAGCAGAAAGGTCAGCGACCGGCGGTAGATTCGCGCGCCGTCGGCCTCCGCCATGGTCACCGGCTGGACGTCCGCCTCCCGGTCGATCGGATGGGTCAGCTCCTGCAGTTCACCGTTGACCACGACGCCGACCAGCGGCGCCGGCAGTTCGGCGGCGCTGGGCTGGAGCAGGCTGGCGGCGGTTGCCCCGCGTGGGCCGCGCAACGTGCGCCCATCCGGGAGATGGATTTCAATCTGACCGCTGGATTCGATAAAAGGACTGGCTGGCACGGGAAGACGGCGAGGGTCGCACAACCGGGCCGGAGGCGCAAGCCGAAGGGGTCGCGTCCCCGCGCCTCCCGCGCGGCCGCATTTCAGGAAGCCGTCTTGTTGCGCGGATGAAACCGCGCATGCTCGGTGATCCGACGGTCGGGCGCGACGGCGGTGTAGATCTGCGTCGTGCCGATGCTGGCGTGGCCGAGCATCTCCTGGATGGCGCGCAGGTCGGCGCCGCCGCCCAGCAGGTGCGTGGCGAACGAGTGCCGCAGCAGGTGGGGCTTCACGGACTTGGTGATGCCGGCCAGCTTCGCGTATTTTTTAACGAGCACCCACAGCATCTTCCGCGAGATGGCCGTGCCGCGCTCGCTGAGGAAAAGCTGGCTGCCCGTGCGCGGTTTCACGAAGAAACGGCGGCCGGCGGCGAGGTAGCGGGCGAGCGCGTCGCACGCCTTGGTGCCGACGGGCACGACGCGCTCCTTCGAACCCTTGCCGAACACGCGCACGAAGCCGTGGTCGAGGTCGACCTGCTGCAGCGTCAGCCCCGCCAGCTCCGACACGCGCAGGCCGCTCGCATAAAACAGCTCCAGCATCGCCCGGTCGCGCAGCGCGTAGGCGTCGCCGCCCGCGGGCGCCGCCAGCAGGCGCTCGACTTCGCGGGCGGTCAGCGTGCCGGGGATCTTGCGCACGAGCTTCGGGCCGATGAGCAGTTCCGTAAAATCGCGCTCGCAGAGCCGCTCGCGCACGAGGTAGCGCGCGAAGGTGCGCAGCGCCGTCAGCTTGCGGGCCAGGCTGCTGACGGCAAAGGCTTCCTCGCTCAATGAGTAGATCCAATCCGTGAGCTGCGCCGGCTCAACCTCCGTCCAGGCGTGCACGCCCTGGCGGGCGAGGAAACGCGCACATTGCCGGAGATCGCTCTCGTAACCGGAGAGGGTGTGACGCGAGAGGCCGCGTTCCAGATCGAGGAAGCCGATAAATCCGTCGAGGTCGTTGGCCAGCGCCGGTGGCAGCCCGGGGGTTGGGGCGGCGGGCGGGCCGGAGGGGGCCGCCCCGCCGGTTCGCGGCGGCTGGTCATGCTGCGCGGCCCTGCTTGGTTTTTCACTTTGGGCCGGGCCGCGTTTCATGGACACACGGGGAGCTTCAGTAGCGCCGACGCCGGAATCCCGGCGGCGGGGGTGCGGATTCGCGCACGCGATAAGTGATGCGCGCCTTCTCGAGGTCGTAGGGACTCATCTCCATCTTCACCCGGTCGCCCGCGGCAATCTTGATGAAGTTTTTGCGAAGCTTGCCCGAGATGTGGGCCAGCACGGTG
>CAIQIC010000136.1 GCA_903871765.1 uncultured Lentisphaerota bacterium | reverse complement strand
CGCTTGTGCCCGGCCATACCGCGGTTTACCAGGAGCACATCGTGACCGGCGTGGACGCGCCCACCAGCCTGGGACATCATGCCACGCTGCAATTCCCCGACCAACCGGGCGCGGGGTATTTCTCCACCTCCCGGTGCATCCATGCGCAGGTGTTCGTGGAACCGGCGGAGAATCCGGAGGCTGGCGGTTATTCGCTCCTGCAGCCCGGCGCGGTCATCAAAGATATCACGCGGGTGCCGACCATCACCGGCGGCTGGGCGGACTTGAGCCGCTACCCGGCCCGGCGCGGCTACACCGATGTCGCGATTTTCTGCGCCAACCCGGCGTTGCCGGTGGCGTGGTCCGCGGTGGCGTTGCCCGAGGAGGGCTATGCCTGGTTCAGCCTGCGCGACCCGCGGGTCCTGGCCTCAACCCTGTGCTGGATGTCGAACAATGGCCGCCACTATCCGCCGTGGAGCAGCCGTCACCAGAATGTCATGGGCGTCGAGGACATCACGGGCTTCTTCCACTGCGGCGCGGCCGAGTCGGCCCGGCCGAATGGCTTGTCCCGTCGCGGCGTGCGGACGAGCCTGACGCCGACGACACGCCAGCCCCTGCACGTCCGGTACATCATGGGCGTGGTCGCCATCCCGAAGACGTTCGGCCGGGTGCGCGATATCGCCGTCGCAGCGGACCAGGTGACGCTGGTCGGCGCCGCCGGCGCGCAGGTCACCAGCGCCTTGGACACTGGATTCATTCAAGGCTCATAAGGTTCAATCATCCGATCCATGCCGTCGGTTTTTCCCAGCGGTTAAAACTACTGTTCCACGGGCTGGCGCTCAAGCCGGCGGTCTGTCCAGCGGGTGGCGGTTGCGCCACTCGCGCGGGGACAGCTTGGTGTGCTGGCGGAAGCGGCGCGCGAAATAGCCCGGATCGTCGTAACCCACCTGGCGGGCGACCTCGCTGACGTTCAGCGTCACCTGCTCCAGCAGCACTTGCGCGCGGGCCATGCGTTGCGCCGTGAGGTAGTCGGTAAACGGCTGGCCCGTGTGCTGATGAAAAAGCGTTGTAAAGTGATTCGGCGTGACGCGGGCGGCGGCCGCCAGCTCCTTGACGGTCAGCGGGAGCCCCGGCCGCTGTCGCGCCAGTTCGCAGACCACGCGGACGAGCAGGGGCGCGCCGGCCGCGGCGGTCTTGCGCGGGGCGTCATGGAGACGATCCTTGTTCATTCCTTCAGCGAACTTCTGCAGGTCCAGCGGCGGGTAGCGCGCGGCGGGTTCTTTCCGGCCTTGCGCCTCCAGCCGGCTGTTCTGCCGGAGCAGTTCGATGGCCAGGCACATCGCCTGCATCGCGGATCGGAGCCAAGCCTGCTGCGGCGGGTGTTGTTTCGGCAAGGCAAAAAATGCCTGGCGCAGCTTTTTGATGTCCAACCCCAGCTTGTGGCCGCGCGCGCGTACGCCCGCCCAGGCCTGCGGATCGGCGAAGATGCAGGAACTGATCACGGCAATGCATTCGGACGCGGCTGGCGCGACTGGGCAGACCAGCACGGAGGCCCCGGCGTGACAGCGCTGCTCGGCCGGGCTGCCTTTGCAGGCCGCCACCGCCATCAGGATGTGGCACAGGCGGCAATGCTTCGCCCCCTCCGCCGTGCTCTGAATGAGCATGCAGAACGCGGGTTTCAGATCCGTGCGGCTGGCGCTGTGCGCCTGACTCCAGCCCGCGGCCGACGGATGCATAATTAGGAGCCGGGTGCCCGACACCTCCGCGGCCAGTTCGCCCAACTGCCGGATCAGCGGATGCCGGAACAGTTGGTCATCCAAGTGGACATCGGGTTTGCAAGCCATACCAGTCTTTCCAGCCGGCCTTGCCGCCGACGCCCCCTGCGGGCGCCCGCGAAGTACCGGTTGTCATAGATTTGTCCCAGCATAGCACATCTTCCAGGGTAGGCAAAATCCAGCGTGTCGAAAGTCCAGGTGCCGCGGGCGGCAGCAACATCGTGTCGTGGCCGACAGCCGGGCCTACCGGATCAAGACGCGCCGCCGGCGCTGGGTGCCGTAACCCCGCCCGCCTGGCCAAAATGGCGAATGACGAGCCCTGACCCCTGGTGTGTGCTTGATTCTGGTCCCGCTTCCGTGTCATGCTGACAGTGTGAAATATGCCGGCTTCATGCTGACGGTCTGTCTAGCCGCGCGCGTCGCTTTGGCGGATGGCTGTTACATTCCGGCCCAAGCGGTCAGGAAAGTGCCCGCGATTCCCGCGCAACGCGCGGTGGTCGCTTGGAAGGATGGGGTGGAGACGCTGGTCGTTTCTTCGGCGCTCGACTCCGAAGCGCAGCAGCTCGGCTGGATCATTCCGCTGCCCGGCGTGCCGGAGGATATGGCCCAGGAAACCCCCGGCGCGCTCAAGACACTCAATTTCTGCCTGCAGCCGCGGATCACCCACGAACTTTCACCGGGTCTTGGGTGGGCCATCTTCGCCGTGTTCATCTGTAATCTTGTGCTGGGCGTGTTTCTGTTCAAACGCAAAGAATTTCTCGGACTGCTGGGTTTACTCGCGGCGCTCGCTCTGTTCGCGGCAATAATCATGCCGGCCCTGGGGACGGCAGGTAGTTCATCGGCGACGGGGAGCAACGCCGTGCTAGTTGAAAAAACCGCCAAGGTGGGCGCTTACGACATCAAGATTTTGCGGGTGAAAACTGCGCAGGATCTGGATGAATGGCTGGCTGCCAACGGCCTGGCTGTGTTGCCCGCGGCGGCGCGTCAGCCGGTGGCCGATTACATTGGCAACGGCTGGGTGTTTGCCGCTATCCGTCTGACGCGCGCGGAAGCGGGTGCGAACACCCCTCATCCGGTCCGGCTGATGTTCAAGACCCCGGCGCCCGTCTATCCGATGAAACTCACCGCCGCGGGCGGGGGCCGCACGCGGGTCGAACTGTTCGTCATAGCGAACCAGCGGGCGTCCGCTGAACTGTTGCGCGAGGAATTCTGCGATCGGTTCATAAAAACGAACGAACCGGCACGGGGTGACCATTACGAAACCGGTGACGTGTGCAAGGGACAAGGGACGGAGCTGGCGATCAAGCATCCGTCGCTCTGCCGGTGGATGTGGGATGGCTGCGTGCTCACCAAGCTCTCGGGAACGATCAGCGCGGCCAGGATGGTGGACGACATTCATTTCCAGTGGAAGCCGTTCCGGCCCTACCGGGAACATCTCTATACCCTGAGAGGCGCGAGAGAATCGGCCCTGACACTGTTCGTCTGGATCTTGGGTGGGCTGCTGTTCGTTTCCATGCTGGGCTGCAAACACCGTTTGCGGCAGCCGGGCGGCGTCGCATGGTATTTCCGTCGGGCTTTTGCACCGATACTGGCGTTGGCCGTGCTCGTCGGCGTTACGTTCTTCGCCGTTGTTCCCAAGCTGCGCTGGTCCGAGACGCATGTGACGGATGCTCTCCTCCAGTGGCGCTTCCCCCAGTATCTCCTGGCTCAAGCGTCGGCGCTTGTCTACGATCACCCCGAGTGGCGGCAGGGGACGGCCGGCAGCGTGGCGGATCATCTGTTGGAAAATATCAGGTTCGAGGTCGGACGGGAGGTTCGGGAGGCCACTCCGCGTAGCCGAGCGAGGAACGAAATTACGGGAGCGGATCTGGAAGTCGAGGACAGCCCCGGCAACTTCACCGTCGAGGTGCAGCCCGCCAAGGTCATCATTAGGACGTATGATCGCACGGGCCGGCCATTGATTTCTGAGTTTCCAAACGAACCAGGCGCAGGGGTCAGAGGCGCAGGGGTCGCGCAGGGGTCAGTCCTAAAAATAACAAATAACGTAATTTCACGTCGAACAGAATATGGCGCGGCACGAAGATGGCGATGACATGAATTGGATGGTTGTCCCAACGCTGGGCCTAGCCTTCCTCCTTTTCGGGGTGGGGGGATCGTTTGGGCGGCAAGCGCAGGCGAAGGTCGCGCAAGCATTGGTGTGGATGCTGGCCCTGCTGCTCGCCATACCGGGTGTGCTTTTTGTCACCTACTACCTCCACCTCTTTGACAACGCGGCCTGGTTTTATCATCGCGGAGACCGCCACGGCGTATGTGATAGGCGATCCGCTGGCCATGGAGACTGCCGAAGTAGGTCGGCCATTCTTGGCCGACCCGGAGGCAGGTCAGGCAAGAATGCCTGACCTACTGGGAGCGAAACGATCAGGCAGGAATGCCTGACCTACCGGGGAACTTCGGAATCCAGCGCATACTCCGAAAGGATGATTGAGGTGGCATCCAACTGCCGGTAAGATATTCTGCGCGCTCAGCGTCAGTGGGGGACGGGGTCGTAGCGTTCGCAAGGGAGCGGTGGGACGTGCAGAATATTGTCGTTGATCAGCCGTATGCCTTCGTGCCGCCCTGTCGCGGGACCGGCTGGCCGACCGTGCTGAAGCCCATTCTGCCCGCCTATCTGCGTCGAGCACATGGGGTCGAGGCGGTCGAACTGGCGGGCACGGAGCGGCTGCGGCAATCGGTCGCGGCCGGGCACGGCATCATGCTCACGCCGAACCATTGCCGACCATCGGACCCGATGGTGGTGGCGCATCTCGGTTACGCCGTCGGACGCCCGATCCACGTCATGGCCAGTTGGCATCTGTTCAAGCAGTCGGCGTTCCAGACTTGGTTGTTGCGCCGGGTGGGCGCTTTCAGCGTCTATCGCGAGGGTATGGACCGCGAGGCGCTCAAGTGCGCCGTGCAGATCCTCGTCGCGGCGCG
>CAIQIC010000135.1 GCA_903871765.1 uncultured Lentisphaerota bacterium | reverse complement strand
TGAGGGGAAGGTCAGGAAGTAACCCTGGCGGCCGAATTGTTTCATGTACGTGATCAGGCGGTAGGGGCCGGTGAGCGCATCGGCTTCGAGCAGATACGAATTGATGTCCTCGGTGCCCGGCCAGCCGTCGGCGACGCACATCACATACTTCTTCAGCGGCGCATTGTAGCTGATCGTCGTGCAGCCCATGTGATTCTTCCACGCGAGGAGCGGCTGGAGGTCGGCGAACTTCCGCGACCATACGGGTTGTCCATCGGCGCCGCGACCGGCGTAGAACTCGTATTGCGAGACGTCGTTGATGTTTCTGGGGCTCGGCGTCACCCGGGCCAGGTACACGGCGTTGCCGGCGATCCAGCTATTGTCCGCCACCCGCGGTTGCGGGTCGTTCGTTAGGCAGCCGTGGGCGACGAGGTAGGCCTTCCCGTCGGGCGAATGCTCCATGTTCTTTCCGAAGTCAACAAAGTGCGGCGTCCCCATCTTCACCTTCCGGCCGTCCTTCGCCGATTCGGGGAACAACGGCTTCGCGGGCGTCAGCGGGCTGGGGCTCCAGGTCTGGCCGTAATCCCTGGAGATGCGGAAGCCCGGCACCGGTCCACAGTTGGCCCACGGATAGAGGTCGCGGTATTCCGGCTTAGTCAGGTCGAAGTCCACGCAGTAGGTGCCGTAATACCAGATGCCGTTGTACACCAGGTTGGCGCTGGGGTAGCGGCCGCCGTAAGGCTCGGCCGACGCCGGTTCCGTCCCCAAGGACGTGACCGTCAGGCGCAGCGGGTTATCCCCGACGATTTTGGCATTGCCCGTGTGCGCCTTGGCCCGGCCGCTGGATTGACAGGCTTCCTCCCCGATTTCACCATCCGTCCAGCCGCTGTACATGTTCCCGTCCGAGGCCCAGGAGGGATACCACGTGTCGGCGTCGGTGTAGGTGGCGTAGTTGCGCGTGAAGGCGAGGGCGGTGATGTCCTTCGAAGGCGCGAACGGGCAGCCCGCGGGCACCTCGGATTTCCAGACCTGCGGCGTCCAGGCGGCCGGCGTATAGGGCACCGTCCGCTCGGTGCTTTCCGCCGGGCACCAGGCCGGCGCCAGGGCGCAGCCTGCCAGGATCATGAAGCGCGGGCCGATGTTCATCATCGCATCCAGAACCAAAGGAGGCTGGTGACGGCGACAATCACGCCGAGCCAGAGACGGTAGTCGCGGAGCAGCGGGACGGCAACGTCGGTGCGCAGGAGGCTCCCCACCGACGTCACGGTGGTGCCCTGCAGCCGCTCGGGCGCCGGCGGCCGCGTGAGCAGGCTGACGGCGACCAGCACCACCATGCAGACCGAGAACGACACCATCGCCGCATGCAGCCACGGTTGCAGCAGCGGGTGTCTCATGAAGGGGAGAAAATCCTTATGGCGAATGGCCAACTGACCATTGAGCATCAGCAGCGGACAGACAATGCAGGCGGTGACTAGGCAGGCCACCACGCCGGTCGCCGTGGTGCGTTTCCAGAGCACGCCGGCAAAGAAGATGCCGGCGAAGGGCATCATCAGATACGCTTGCACGGTTTGCAGATAGGTAAACAGATTACCGAATTTGCCGATCATCGGTGCCCAGGCGGCGCCGAGGATGAAGACACACACCACGGCAATGCGGCCGACCAGGATCTGGCGCTCCTGGCTCGCTTCCGGCCGGAAGCGCAGGTAGAAGTCGCGCGTGAACAGGGTGGCCACGGAGTTGTAGGTGGCGCTGATGTGACCCATCAGTGCGGCGGCGATGCCGGCGATGGTCAGGCCCAGCAGGCCGGTGGGCATGAGCTTGCCCAGCAGGGTCGCATAGGCTTGGTCAGGCTTGTCGAGATTGGGAAACATGGCCTTGGCGATGAGACCTGGCAGGACCAGCAGAAACGGCGTGGTGATCTTCAGTGCGCCGCAGAAAATCGCGCCGATGCGGCCTTCGTTCAGGCTTTTCGCGGCGAACACACGCTGGACCAGCACCTGGTCCATGGACCAGTAAAAACTGCCCAGCAGGAATATGCCGATGAACACGCCCGGCCAGGGAAGATCCTTATGGGTTGCCGGTTTGACCATCTCGAAGAACTCCGGCGCGAGTTTGGCGTGCAGGCCCGACCAGCCGCCGACGTGGTGCAGCCCTACGACGGTCAACACCACGGCGGCGATCAATAGGATCGTGGTCTGCAACGCGTCGGTAAAGACCACCACGCTCAGTCCGCCCTTCATGGTGTAGAGCGCGGTGACGAGGCCGACCACCCAGATCACCGTCAACTGGTTCCAGCCCAGCAGGCCGGCGAAGACCAGCGAGGACGCCCAGAGCGAGATGGATATCTTCGCCAGCACCGAGAGCACCACCATGAAGCCGGAGAAGATCAGCCGCACGCTGGGGCTGAAGCGTTTTTCGAGGAATTCCGGCACGGTATAGATCTTGTTCTGAATGTAGAACGGCAGGAACAGGATCACCAGCGGGATGAGGCAGTAGATCGCCATCCATTCGAAGCCGCCCCACGCCAGCCCGTCGGCGTAGCCGCTGCCGGCCAGGCCGACGAAATGCTCGGCAGAGATGTTCGCCGCGAAAAGCGACGCGCCGATGAACGGCCAGCGCAGGGAGCGGTTGGCCAGGAAATAACCCTCGCTGGTCTTCGGCTTGCGGACGAGGAAGAAGGCGATGAAGCCAATACCCGCCGCATAGAGGGCAATCACCAGCCAGTCCCACAGGTGCAGAGTCATGGTTATTCCTTCCAGGCCCGTTCGATTTCCGCGCGCACCATGCGGCACCAATTGACCGCATTCTGCGGGTTGCCGCCGAGGGTGTGGTTGTCCTTCATGATCAGTTCCAGCGGGCAGCCCTGGCGCCGGGCGGCCGCGATCACGCGCCGGACTTCGGCGCGTGCTGCGTCCGCATGCCACTGCGGCACGGCCAGGTGCGCGGGATTAGGCTTGCTGGAGAAGATGAACCGGTGGCCCAGCATCTCCGCCATCGCGTCCGGGTTCGCCCACGTCGAGACGGAGACGCGTCGCAGGCGCGGCGTATCCTTGATGAACAGCCAGCGCTGATCCAGCGGCTCGCAGCAGCCATAGCAGTTCAGCCCGAACCGCGCCAGGATCGGCACCTGGTACGGATAGATGAACTCGGCGAACATCTCCGGCGAGACGGTGGTGGTTTCCTGGCTTTCGCAGAAGCCCCACATGTCCCGGGGCCGGACGTGGTCGGGGCGGAAGTCCGCCGCGGGCAACTGGCGGGTATAGCCGAAGCCGCCGGAGCCGACGTAGGTGCCGTCCCCATTGAACGCCAG
>CAIQIC010000134.1 GCA_903871765.1 uncultured Lentisphaerota bacterium | reverse complement strand
GCTTCACCCACGGCTTTCTTGACCGCGAAAACGTCCATTCCGTCGACGATCACGCCCTTCATGGCAGAAGAGGACGCTCGGTCAGCGATGTCCTTGATCTTGGACGCTTGTCCCGCGCACTCAACGGACCTGTCGTGGAACGGCACGCTCATGCCGTAGAGGTTGTTCTCGCAGATGTAGACTATCGGCAGCCCGCAGAGCATTGTCGCGCCCATGTTGAGCGACTCGTGGAAGCTGCCGGTGTTGGTGGCGCCGTCGCCGAAGAAGCAGAGGACCACGTTGTCGGCGCCCTTGAGCTTCTCGGCCAGGGCGGCGCCGGTGCCGATGGGGATGTTGCCGCCCACGATGCCGGTGGAGCCGAGGTTGCCTTTCTGGACGTCGGCAATGTGCATGGACCCGCCGCGTCCACGGCAGTAGCCGGTGGCCTTGCCCATCAGCTCGGCCATCATCTTGTTCCAGTGCGTCTGCCGCTCTTTTTCGGACTTCGCGTGCTTGACACCGATGGCCCCGCAGTGACCGTGGCCCCGGTGGGTGGAGGCGATGACGTCATTTTCGGTGATCACCGATATCGCGCCGACCGCGACCGCTTCCTCACCGGCATAGAGATGCGATGCTCCCTTGATCCGGCCAGCCTTCAGAAACTCCGCGACTTTTTCCTCGAAGAAGCGGATCTCATACATCTGCCGAAGGTAATCGGCAAGCTGGTGGGCGGTAAGCTCCTTGCCCGGCGCGGGGCTTTTGATTGGTTTCGCGGCTGCCATCGCGGCATCGGCTCCTTTGCGCGGACCACATTTGAGTATTGTCGAAAATAGTCTATAAGTGGGGCCGGGTGGAGAATTACAGCCTTTCCACCCTCACCCCAACCCTCTCCCTCATAGGGAGAGGGGGCAGGATGTGCAATGTTGTGCGTTTCCATCGGCACACCGCTCCTATGCTAACACCGACTCGACCGGCTGTCAAGGGCGAACGCGGCTATTCACGCTTGGCGCAGTCGACAAATGGCCGGGCTGGACGTTATCGGCTTGACACGGCGGGCGGGCGCGCATATACTGAATGTGCGTTTCAAACAACATTATCGGACCGAGGGGACATTGAACAATAGGCAGACGGACATAATACAACTCATTGGCAAGCTGGAGAAGCTGGACGCGCGCGCGCTGGCGCTGAGGTTCGGTGTCTCCGATATGACCATACGCCGCGACCTTACCGAGCTGGAAAACGAAGGGTTTCTGGTGCGCACGCACGGAGGAGCGGTGTCGTCGGGCAGGACCCGGTTTCTGCAGCGCGCGTTTCCGCACTACTCAGTTTCACCGGAAAAACGCGCGATAGGCAAGCTCGCGGCGGGACTGGTATCGCCCGGCCAGACAGTGATGGTGGACAGGGGCACGACGGCCCTGGAAGTCTCGATGAACCTGCCGCAGGACGCCGGGATCACCGTGGCCACATCATCACTGTGCGTGGCCCAGGCGCTGTTTGGGACCCCCATGGACGTGCTCCTGCTGGGTGGCTATCTGAGCAAGGATTTCCCCGGCCTGTATGGCCCACTCACCGAAACCATGCTCGAAAGCCTGCATGTGGATATGCTGTTCATAGGCTGCGACGGCGCGGACAGCATCGACGGCCTCTACGCGAGCGATTTCCACATCGCCCGGTTCCAGCACGCAATGATGGGAATATCCGACAAGGTCGTCGTGGTTACGGAGAGCTACAAATTCAACGGCAAGTCGTTCGCCCGCTACGGCCAGTGGAATGAGGTGAACACTCTCGTCACCGATTCCAAGCTGTCCGCGCGCGACCGGGCGAATTTGGAGGCGGCGGGGATAGAGGTGCTGGCGGAGGAGGAAGGGAAGTCCGGCAGTCCGGTAGTCCGGTAGTCCGGTGGTCGCTCTTCGATGAGAGATGGGGCCGGGCGGAGCGATTGCCTCGCCCGGCCTCAATTGCGTATGAAGCCGCCTACTTTCTCATAAGCAGTGAGTAGCCGTAGGCGGAGGTGGTGGGGTCCTGGGTGTCGGACATTGTCAGAATGATGCCGCGACTGTCAGTGACCATAGCCTCCACGGGCAGGGCGGTCCAGTTGGCGGGCAGGCCCTTGAGGACGCTCCAGGGGATTTTGGCCTCGGCGATGTAGCCCTTGGGAGTTACTTTCCACGTTGTCCCGATGATGCTCTTATCCT
>CAIQIC010000133.1 GCA_903871765.1 uncultured Lentisphaerota bacterium | reverse complement strand
ACATCATTTTTTCACGGATGTATCTCTCGGCTTTAGAGATCCGCCTGTTCTGGGCATTCCGGGATGAGGTATCATTATGCCAGACAATGAATTGGTGAAAAAATATTTGGCGCGCACAGTAGATCAGAGAATGGTTGATATCATCAATGAGCATTTCTCCAGCGAAGAGATCATTCTAGACCTGGGCTGCGGATCCGGTCTTTATGGAAAATTCCTGAAATCCAAATGCAAGAAGTTGATCGGCTTCGATTACGATCCCGTTTTATGTTCCACGGCAAAAAATTCCGGCTTTTACGATGAGGTTGTTTGCGACGATGTCGCCCATCTCGACCAGCGGATATCCCCGGTCACTGGCGTTTTTTGCAGTGAATTATTGGAGCATATCAGCAACAAGGATTTCCCGGATGTGATCGGCAAGATTGAACGCCTGACCACCGGGAAAATATGCATTACGGTTCCCAATCCGTTATCGCCACATTTTAAACACGACGCTTCGCATATACTGAAATATTCCGTGTACTCCCTCCTGAGTGAATTCAACAAAAGCGCAGCCTTTGCTTACCAACTGCACGCCATTGGTTTCTCAGAATCAAATCTTGAAAAATGGCATTTTTCGATGATCAACTGGTTATCGTCAGCCATTCCTATTTTATCTCCAACCGTGCTTTACGTGGGCGTACCTAAAACATGAATGAACAACTGAAAAGATGGGGTTGGGCCGGCGGTCTGTTTCTGGCGCTGTATATTATTCTCGCTATTCTCGCTGCCGCCACTTATTGGAATGTTCTCGCCGATCCCGACCAGGTGCTGGCGTTCAACGATAATAATATTGAAGTGGCGCTTTCCCCTCTATATCGGTTTCCTGATAGTTTTCTGCATTCATGGGATAATCAGAGTTTTTTTGGCTTGGGTGTCAAACAGGTTCCGATTACTGTCAGTTTCATCTGCGACACGTTGGCGCCCATTTTCTGGCGTCGGGGCGGTCAGGCTTTCATCACTCTGGCTCTCTGTGGCCTCGCGTTCTATTGGATGTTGCGCCAGTACCGCTGGAACCGTCCTGCCTGCGCGCTGACCGCAGCCATCCTGATCCTGTCGGGGTGGTGCCACAATTTTGCCATGGCGGGCCTGCCGCTGCGTCCCATCTGCCTGGCTTGGAGCGCGCTGGCGCTCGGCTTTCTGGAACGCGGCCGCCGCCATACGGCCGCCGGCGCCCCGCGCGCTGTCCAGGCCTGGTTGTTTTATGCGCTGGCGGGCGGCTTCATCGGCTTGTGCGTGGCCGAATGGCCTGATGTCGGTCTCGTCCTCGCGATCGCCTCCGCTTTTGTCTTCTGGTTTTCGCACGGGGCCATGTATATCGCCCAACGGCAGCCCGACGCCCGACCCAACCCGATCACCGCCAGCAATCCGGCGGCGCGGCGTTTGACACTACCCGCTATCGCCGCAAAATTTGCTCTTTATGTGGCGATGAGTGTGCTGCTGGCGTGGCAGACAATCAGCGTGAACTTTGCCACCAATATCCAGGGCGTGAAGCAGGGCGGGAGCGACGATCCGGCGGCCCGTTACGCCTGGGCCACGCAATGGAGCGTTCCGCCGGCGGAGACGTGGAATATCGTTTCCGGCAATTATTTCGGCAGTTCCATGCGGTCGGAGACGCATCCTTACTGGGGCCGCGTGGGGCGGGAGGCCCACTGGGAAACCACGCGGCAAGGTTACCGCAATTTCTGCGGGTGCGGCTGGCATCTGGGCGTAATCCCCTGCATCCTGCTGCTGGGCCTGTTTATCCTGTTGCTGATCCGCCGCAACGACAGCCGGTGGTATGTCCACGCCGGCGACCGCCGCGCAGCCGATCAGCCACCCGGCCTGCGCACCGGGCCGGCGGACGATGCTCCTTCGGCCACCGATCCGCGCGCGCTGGTCCTCATGATTTTCATCGGCTGCACGCTTTCTCTGATGATGATGTGGGGCAAATACTTTCCGCTATATCGTCTGTTCTGGTCCCTGCCCTACTTTGACACCTTCCGCAATCCGGAAAAATGGAACGGGCCCTTCACCCTGCTGGCCGGCCTGGGCATTGCGTTGATGTTGGACTTGCTGTGGCGCAACCTGGCGCGGACGGCCGAGCCCATCGCGCCGGGTCGCAAGACCAAATTCGCGGAGGCATCACCCCTCCCTGCCCTGCGCAACGCATTACTGATCGCGGCGGGCATCCTCGGCGGACTGGGCTTGCTGATCCTGTTGGGCACGTTCTCGGACCGCACCGCTTTCATCAACCACCTGGTGGACGAGGGCTATGGCGCAGCGTCGGAAATCGCCTGGAGCGAAGCTCTAGCCGCGTGCGTCAAGGTGGTGCTCCTGTCCGCCGCGTTCGGCGGCATCCTGTTCTGGCTCCTGCGGCCCAAGGCGCCGGCGGCGGATGGCGGGCGTCCGGCAGTGAGCCGCGGGCCGTGGGCGTTGGGCTTTGGCCTGCTCGCGCTGCTTACGCTGGGCGATCTCTTTTTCAATGACCGGCCCTTCGCGCTGGGGCACAAGTACAAGCAATACCTTGAGCCCAATCCGCTGACGGAGTTCCTCGATGCGCACCGGACCGAGGGCCGCATCAAACTTCTGCCGCCCCGGCACCCGCTGCTGAACAGCCTGCGGCTGACGCTGCTGATTATCAAAGGCTACGATCTGTTCGAACCCATCGCGGTTCCCCGCATGCCCTCCGATTATGAAGCGTTGTTTGGCGCGCTGGAAAAGCAACCGGTCCGTCTCTGGCAGCTCGGGGCGTTGCGCTATTTTCTGACGCTGCCGGGCGCGGAGAAAGAACTCAACGCGCTGGACGGCAACCGCGGCCGCTTTGTGGAGCGGCTGGCGGTGGGCATCGGCGTGGTCAACGAAGCCTACCTCCCCGTGGCCAACGCTCCGCCGGAGCAACAGTACCTGCGCGTGCTGGAATTCACCGGCGCCCTGCCCAAATACCGGGTGGTGGGCAGCGTCAGCCACGTACCGGCCGGCGCCCGCGGCGACGAACAGGCGCTCCAACGGCTGGCCGACCCTGCTTTCGATCCCGTCGCACAGGCCATCCTGCATGACGGGCCGCCACCGGAGAGCCTGGCTGCGGCCCCGCCAGCCACGATCACCGTGCAGGAAGAGACGATCGTGGACACGCGCCTGCGCGTTCAACTGGAGCGGCCTGGCCTGTTGGTGCGCGCGACGAAATACGACCCTGACTGGCAGGTGCGATTGGACGGCCAGGGCGCGGCCCTGCGGCGGGTCAATTATCTGTTTCAGGGCGTGGTGTTGCCGGCCGGGGCGCACACCGTGACCTTCTCCTACCGGCCCGCGCTGACCGGGCTGTACATCGCCCTGTTCAGCCATGGCGGATTGCTGCTGCTCGGACTGTATCTGCTGCGCGAGCGCAAAGCCGGCGCTTGAACCCGGATTCTGCAGTTGAGTTCACTACGAAACACGCGAAAGGCGCGAAAATATTGATATAGATTTAGAGCGCTCTGTCCTTAGGAGCGGAACGTGTAAACGTTCCGGTAGAGCACGGAACCGTTACCGGTTCCGCTCCAAAAGAAACCATAATGCGAATTGCTATTTTTGCCAAGGCAGACGCATCTAAAATTCAACGAGCCACGTTTACGCCCGTCGCGGGGACGCAAAGGACGGAGATGCAGATCGGACAGTATAATGCCGCCTACAGCACGCCACCAGACAGGATGATCAGCCCACGGCTTCCAGCCCGAAATCCCGCAGGATCGCGATGTGAATATGCGGGCCGTAGTGCTGCCGCAGGATGCCGGCAACCTCATCGGAATAAGCGGCCGCCATGACGATGACGGCGTCCACCGGGTCCGAGCGCAGCGTGTTGGGGGCCACGACGGGGACATGGGTGGCGGGCGTGAACTTGCCTTGCTTGAAGGGCGCGGAATCAATGACATACCTGATCCTGCCGGCGATTTTCGTCAAGGCGATCATGGCCAGCGCCTGATGCCCGGCGCCCCAGACGGCCACCTTGTTGGCCGGGAACCGGCCAATATATTCATCGATCGCGGCTTGAATTTTAGCCTGGCAAGCCTGAAAGCTCGAAACATCCAGCCGCGCCCGTTTTCTCACCTCCGCGGCAATGACATACCCGTCCCGCAACTCATGACACTCCAGGACGTCGAAGCCGTTTAGTTGCAGGGCGGTCCGCAACGTCTCCCGTGAAAAGTACAGCAGGTGATCGCCGATAAATTCAGAAAACAGTTTATCGCGCAGCAGCATATCGAAATTCGGCACTTCGATCAGGCCCACCCCGCCATCATTCAAATTGTTGCAGATCCCTTGCAGCGCAGCATTGGGATCAGGCATGTGCTCCAGAAACATCAACAGCAAAAAAGCGTCAAAGGGAGCATCGGCCAACACCGCGGCGCCGCCATCCAGATAGCCCCTGGACACCCTGAGCCCGTTTTGCACACACGCCGCCACCGACGCGGCCGAATACTCCAGACCATAGGCCTGGACATCCGGCGGCAGCAGGGCGAGGAATTCTCCACGGCCGCAGCCGATCTCGATGATTTTCTTGCCTTGGAGGGCATACTTCTCGAGGAAACCGGCGAATTGCCTGGTCTTCAGATCCCTGAGCACCGCGGAAAAGGCCGCGGCCCGGATCACCTCCTGGAAGTAGGGCACGGGCGCGTTGCTCAATTGCGCCAAACCGCAACCCGAACACTGACACACGGTCAGGTCAACGCCCGTCTCGCCGGCCAACGCCGCCGCGTCCGGAAAATGCTGGGCTGCTTTCGGCATGTTCGCGTAGCGCAGCAGCGGCTCCGCCCATAAGGCCCGGCCGCAAACCCGGCAGGTATTGATCGCCATCACGCCTCTCCTTTTCCGCCGCGGCCACGGGCGTCCCCGTCCGGCGGAGGCCGTCCGCAACGCAGGGCGTCTGCAGGACTAAAAGTTGATTCGCTCGTCCTCAATCGCGAGCGGGTGATTCTTGACCTGGGTCAGAATCGCGCCGATGTATTCGCCGATAATGCCGATGAAGATCAACTGCACCGCCGAGAAGAAGAACATTCCAATCACCAGCGGGGCCAATCCCAGCGAAAAGGTGTCCCACCGCAACAGCTTGTAAATAAAATACGCCAGCGCGACCAGCAGGCTCCCACCCGCCAGGCAGAAGCCGGAAAACGTCGCCAGCCGCAACGGCAGTTTCGAGTGGTTGACGAATCCGGTCATCGCAATATCGTACAGGGTGAAAAAGTTATGCTTCGACCGGCCATGCTTGCGCATCGGCTGGAGGAATTCGACCTCGGCCCGCCGGAATCCGATTTCACTGACAAACCCGCGAAAATAGGGCACCGGGTCCTTGTACAACTTGAGCGCATTCATGAATTTACGGTCATAAAGTCCGAATCCTGTAAAATTCCGGACGATCTGATCGCTGTCGGATAATTTTGCCAGCAACCAGTAATAAAACCGGCTCGTCAAAAAAGTTCGGGGATTGCCCTGACTCCATTTTTTTACCGCCGCGACAACCTGATACCCATCCTCCCATTTCCCAATCAGGTCGGCAATGAGCTCCGGCGGATCCTGCAAGTCCGAACTCATGAGGACCACCGCATCGCCGGACGCCTGCAGGAACGCATTGTACCCGGACCGGACGGGGCCGAAGTTGTTGGCGTTCAGAATCACCTTGAAATTCTTGTCCGAGACCGCCAGGCGCCGCAGGATGTCCCGGCTGCCGTCCGTGGAACAGTTGTCGGCGATGATAATTTCGTACCGGTAGTGCGGGAACCTGGCCAGGACGGCGAGCACGCGGTCATAAAATTCCTGCAGGTTGCCTTCTTCGTTGTAGCACCCGGAAACAATGCTGATTTTTTTCTGGCCGTTCATGATGCCGATCGCAATTTTTCCGCCGGAAATCCGTCGATGTCATCCGGGGTATAGTGATCGCTCCGATAAACATCGCAATGGGCGCAAGAATAGTTCTCCTGCTTCCGGTTTTCAAGCTGCATTTTCTGGAACGCGAACCACCGGTCCGAATGCCAGATGTCCCGCAGGCTGTGCTTCTCGATATGACTCAGATTGGTACCGCCGATGAAATCCACGCAACACGGGGACACCGCGCCGTTGCTGCGAACGGCCATCGTGGTAAAGGGCATGGGACAAGCCTTCCGGGGCGTGCTGTGCGCGGCGAGATCGCTGAGGGCCTCGCGGGCGCCAGCCTGGTAGTAATGCCCGATGAAATCGGTGCCCTCTACCTTGATCCAATTGTGGGGTTTGTCCAAGAACACTTCATCAGCCACATCCTGATACATCTGGACGAAACGCTCATTCTCGGGACCATAGGCATCCAGCATCTTGCAACTGACGAAGGGCTTCTCCGAACTCCTACTGCACCACTACTTTCTGGAAATAGCGCTCCGTGCCGCGGCTTATTTCCCCCATATAAAGACCCGGCGGCAATT
>CAIQIC010000132.1 GCA_903871765.1 uncultured Lentisphaerota bacterium | reverse complement strand
TATCAGCCAACATCCTGATAAGCGTAAAACAGCATAGCAACCATCAGCGGTTTTCCGCATATCAGCTTTATAGCTTAGCACGCCATATTCCCGAAAATACGGCCAATTCCGGCAGATTCTTATCACTTTTGCGAATTTCGCTCGCCAGCGTACTTTCAGGATAAACCAGCCTGCCGCCTTGTCGAGTCTTTTTCATCGGGTACCGCTGGCTGACCGGCATCCGGTTGCGCCTGCGGGCGGGGGCTGAATACACTTCACCTTCAAGCCATCGGCCCGGAGCCGTGAGGCCCCGGCTGCAGCGGGCCCTTGCGCGCGGTTGATTTGTTGCTTCGTGGGCGGGGCATCCCTGCCCCGCGTCTCCGGCGGGCCCTTGCGCGTGCGGACGATTTGCTTGCCAGCGCGGTTCAGATGCGCATAATCAAAGCGTTTGAGCGCAGTGCGTGAAGTTTCGCGGGCCCGTAGCTCAGTTGGTCAGAGCAGGGGACTCATAATCCTCTGGTCGTAGGTTCGAGTCCTACCGGGCCCACCATCGTCCCGCCGCGGGACCAGGCGCAACGGGGAACCGTCATGAACATTGTGGTGCTCGATGGACACACGCTGGCGGGCGCCACCGACCCGGCGTGGGACGCCTTCCGCGAATTCGGCCGGCTGACCGTGTTCGACCGCACACCGGCCGACGACATCCTGCGCCGCGCGGGTAACGCGGAAATCGTGCTGACCAACAAGACGCCGCTCAATCGCGAAACGATCCGCAAGCTCACCCACCTGCGTTACATCGGCGTCCTGGCCACCGGCTACAACGTGGTCAACGTGATCGCCGCGGCGAAACGCGGCGTGGTGGTCACCCACGTGCCGGAATACGCGACGGCCTCGGTGGCCGAGCACGTGTTGGCCTGCCTGTTCGAACATGCGCGGGGGATCGGCGAGCACGCCTATTCCGTGCGCAAGGGGCGCTGGTGCCGTTCGCCGGATTTCTGCTACTGGCTGTGGGACTTGACGGAACTCGCCGGGCTGACACTGGGGGTGGTCGGGTTCGGCCACATCGGCCGGGCCGTGACGCAGCGCGCGCTGGCCTTCGGCCTGCGCGTGCTGGTGCATACGCGCACCCCGCCGGCCCAGCCGGTCGCGGGCGTAAGCTTTGTCGCGCTGGACACGGTGTTCAAGGAAAGCGACTTCGTCAGCCTGCATTGTCCGCTCACGCCCGACACGGAAAAGATGGTCCATGCCGGACGGCTGGCGCTGATGAAACCCACGGCGCTGCTGATCAATGCGGCCCGCGGCGGGCTGGTGGACGAGGAGGCGCTGGCTGCGGCGTTGAACGGCGGGCGCCTCGGCGGCGCGATGCTCGACGTGCTCTCCGCGGAACCCCCCGACGAAAAGAATCCCCTGCTGCACGCCCGCCGCTGCACCATCACCCCGCACAATGCGTGGGGCACCCAGGCGGCGCGCCGGCGTCTCATGGCGCTGGCCGCGGATAATCTGCGGGCCTTTCTCGCCGGCCGGCCGCAGCATGTGGTGACCAGCCCGGAGGCGGCCGCCCCGGCGCCCGGATCCGTCTAGCGCATGAGAATGCGCCCCACGAACGCCTCCCGGCGAATGGCGCCGAAGAAACGGCTATCCCAACTGACCCGCCGGTTATCCCCCAGCACGAAGTAACAGTTGGGGCCCAGCGTGTATACTTTATTGGACAGCATACCCGGGGCCGTCAGCACGTTGGCTTTCAGGTAAGGCTCGGGCATCACGTTGTCGTTCAGCCAGACGCGCCCGTCCTTGATCTGCACGCGTTCGCCAGGCCCGGCGATAATCCGCTTGACCGACAACTCATTGTCGCCCGGCAGGCTCAGCGCCGCAATATCGCCCCGCGCCGGGGGTTTGAACCGGTAACTTAACCGGTCCATGATCAGCCGTTCGCCATCCTCCAGGGTCGGCCACATGCTCTGCCCCACAACCTCGGTCCCGCCCATGACAAACCGGCTGATCAGCCAATAACTGAGCACCGACCAG
The DNA here is from genome assembly GCA_903871765.1 of uncultured Lentisphaerota bacterium. Classification (GTDB taxonomy): domain Bacteria; phylum Verrucomicrobiota; class Kiritimatiellia; order CAIQIC01; family CAIQIC01; genus CAIQIC01. The sequence goes on along the minus strand of CAIQIC010000132.1, from coordinate 9,912 downwards.
AGCAGCATGCAGGCCAGAATATTGGCCCTCCGTCGCTCGTGACAGTACCCGTGATCAAAGAACTTTCGTTTTCGCATACGGCGTCCAATAAGAGCACGTTCTATGCCGCAAAGCCGCACAGCGGTCAAGGTTATTGCGCAAAAAAGCCGGAGGCGGGTTTGAGCTTTACTTCAGCCCGCTTGCGGTTTAGCTTGCAGCGGGTTTAACGAGCATGAAGGCTTGGTTCAAACGGAAGCCATCTAATGTTTCGGGAACAGATGGCCCGCTGGCCGTTCACGGGTTTTTTGATTCTGATCGGCCCGCCATGGGCGCAGCTAAGGAATAAAACAGCGCATGCCGGAAGCATCCTATGGCCGCCTGCTCGCTGGATCGCCCGAGCTGCTCCAGCGCGCCTGGGCGCAGTGGCAGCAGCAACCCGTGGATTGGGATCTGACGCCGGAACCCTGGCCGCTGCCGCCGGCGCGACAAACCACGCTGGCGCGGGCCGTGAGCGTCCAGGGCCCCGGCACGTTTTTCGGCAAAAGCACGCGCACGCTGACCTTTGAACCCGCCGAGGCGAACGGCTGGTGGTTTGAGCGGCAGGACCTGGACGACGCCCTGCCCTTCCCCGTCTCGGCGCGCAACGTGTGGACCACCGGCGACGTGGTCAGCAACATCGTCCTGCGCGCCGGCCCGCCGCACAACTATGTCCGCATGGTCGAGCACATCATCGCCCTGAAGGTCGGGCTGCACCTGGACCATGTCCGCGTCCGCACCGATTCCGGCGACCCGCCGCTGTTCGCCCAGGGCAGCCGGGACCTGGTCGCGGCCCTGGACGCCGCGGGCCTGCGCGAACTCAACCGGCCGGCGGACTATTACACCGTGGCGGAAACCGTGACCGTCTGCAACCCGAACGGCGGTTTCTGCACCCTGCGGCCCGCGCAGCCCGGCGCGCCGGAATTGCGGGTGGATTGCGCGGTTGATTTCCCGACGGCCATCGGCCGCCAGCGCGTGTGCTTCCGCGTGCATCCGGCGCGCTTCCGCTATGCCGCCGAAGCGCGCACCAACACCTCGGCGCTGAAGATGCTGTACTGCAAAACCCTCGGCAAACTCTTTGCCGACGTGCGCAACCTGGGCTACACCCGCGAAAACATCCTGATCGCCGGCCGGCGCGGTTACTACAACCCGCCGCGCCTGCTGCACGCGGGCAAGTCGCTGGAAGCCGTCTGGCACCGCGCCGCCTTGGACTTGCTGGCCGCGCTCGCCCTGGTCGAGGAGGGCCGCTTCGTCGGCGAGGTTATCTCCTACAAGGCCGGCCACACGCTCGATGTGCAGATGATCTGCATGCTCTACAAGCACGGGCTCCTGCGGAAATTCTGAAACGGCATGAACCTGCTCGGACTCGACATCGGCGGCACGAAAACATCGGTCTGCCTCGGCGATGAACATGGCGTCGTGCGCGCGGCACGTCGCATGCCGACGCGCGTGCCGGACGGCCCGGATCTCTGGCACGCACGACTGCTGCAGCTCATCCGCGAACTGCTCGCGGAACAGCGCCTGGCGGCGTCCGATCTCGACGGCGTCGGCGTGGCGGCCCCCGGCCCGATGTCCGTGGCGCGCGGCCTGCTGCTGGACCCGCCGAACATGAGCACCTGGCACAATGTGCCGGTGGTCCGGTGGCTGGGCGATGCGCTGGGCCGGCCGGTGTCCATCAACAACGACGCCAACGCCGGCGGGCTGGCGGAATATCACTTCGGCGCCTGCCGCGGCACGCCGGACCTGGTGTTCCTGACCCTGAGCACCGGCCTCGGCGCCGGCGTGATCGTCGGCGGCCGCCTGCTCCAGGGCGCGTGCGACCTCGGCGGCGAGGTGGGCCACCACGTGCTCGACGCCAACGGCCCGCCCTGCCCATGCGGCCTGCGCGGCTGCCTCGAACTCTTCTGCGGCGGCAAGAATGTCGCCGACCGTCTGCGCGCGGAAATCGTTGCCGATAACATCGCCACTGCCATTCTCGACCAGGCCGGCGGCGACCCGGCCCACATTGACTTCCGCGCGTTCGCCGATGCGGCGCGGCAGGGCGACGCCTACGCGGTGAAAAAATGGGCGGAGTTCGTCGAGCACCTCGCCCACGGCATCGGCACCCTGTTGATGCTCTACAATCCCTCCGCTATCGTCATGGGCACCATCGCCGTGCATACCGGCGAGTTTCTCCTCGCGCCCCTGCGGCAGGCGGTGCGCCGCTACGCCTGGCCGTCGGCGGTGGACGCCTGCCGCCTGCTGCCCAGTTCGCTCGCGGCGCAAGGCGGCAACCTCGGCGCGCTCGCCGTGGCCATCACCGGACTGCGTTGATGTAGCGCCCCGACCATTTTCCCTTGAATTATGAACATATGGGGGTACATCCAAGCGGATGAACGTCGTCGCCAAACAGATGGAACTGATCGTGCCGCTGGTCCAGCGCCTGGACGCGCTGGTGTGCGACGGGCGGCGGCCGGCGGACGTCGCGCTGGCGCAACTCTGGCGCGAGCACCGCGAATGGGGCGCGCGCGACCGGCGGTTCTTCGGCGACGCCGTGTTTGCCTTCTTCCGCTGGCGCGGCTGGCTGGCCGGCCTGCTGCCGGAGCGCTGGACGACGGCCGTTGCCGCGGCGTGCTGGCTGGACGCCCTGCCCCACCCGGCCGCGCTTGAAATGCTGAAGCAGGCGGGGCTGACCGCCCCGACAGCGACGACGCTCGCGGACAAAGCCCGGACGCTGGCGGCGATGTTGGAGTTACAGGCGCCTTTATTGCCCGAGCAACTGGTCCCCGCATGGGTTCCCGGGCGGCTGGTTTCACCGGACGGCGTGAGCCCCGCGGCCGCGCTGGCGCAGCATCTCGAAAGTTTCCAAAGCCGGCCGCCGCTCTGGTTGCGCGTGACGCCACAGGCCGTACCCGCCGTGCTGGCGTGGCTGAATCAGCCGGTAATCCGGGCGGCAGCGCATCCGGCCCTGACGGAGGCGGTGCGGGTGGACGGCGCCGTGGATCTGAACGGCCTGCGGAAAACGGTCGGCGCGGTGTTCGAGGTGCAGGATCTGTCATCGCAGTGCGTCGGCCGCGTCTGCGCGCCAGAGCCGGGCGCGCGCTGGTGGGACGCCTGCGCCGGCGCCGGCGGCAAGACGCTGCACCTCGCGGCGCTGATGCACAACCGCGGCACCATTCTGGCCACGGACGTGCGCGCCGCGGCGCTGGCGGAATTGCGCCGGCGCGCCGCGGCGGCTGGCGCGACCATCATCCGGACGCGGCCGATCGTATCCGGGGGCGCGCACGAAAACTTCGACGGCGTGCTGGTGGACGCGCCATGCAGCGGACTGGGCACCTGGAACCGCAATCCGGATATGCGCTGGCGGACGGAGGCCGCGGCGGTGGACGCCTGCGCGGCCACTCAGCGACAGCTTCTGGCGCAGGCCGCGCCGCGGGTGCGGCCCGGCGGCATCCTGGTGTACGCGGTTTGCACCGTGACCCGCTCCGAGACCACGGACCTGGTCGGTGATTTCCTGAGCGGGCATCCGGAATTTCAGCCGGACCGATTCCTCCATCCGCTCACGGGACGGGAAGCACATGGCGCGGCCTGGGTCTGGCCGTGGGATGGACCCTGCGGCGGCATGTTCATTGCCCGGCTGCGGCGTGCCGTAGGCTGACGGCCGCACGGGCATAATGTAAATGCCATAACGCGTCAGTTCTTCCCGGAGCGGAACGTGTGAACGTTCCGGTGACTGCCGGAACCGTTACCGGTTCCGCTCCGAAAACAGGAATGATGATGCGTTTGCCCTGATCCGCATCGGCCATCAGGGGGGATGCTGAGAAAAGGCTCGCCAAGGGCAACGGTGTTTGGAAAAGTGGCCGCGTGCAGTGGGCCGGCCCCGGCCCGCCGCCCCGGAGAGGCTATCGTGGACTACATTGCCAAAGCGCGGGAAGTAATCGATATCGAACTGGCCGGTCTGCAACGGCTGCGCGCCGGTCTGGGGTCGGAGTTCACGCGCGCCGTGGAACTGCTTCTGGAGCGGCTGCGGCAGCGGGGCAAGATCATCGTGACCGGCATCGGCAAGAACGCGCCGATCGGCCAGAAGATGGCGGCGACGCTGACCAGCACCGGCTGCCCGGCGGTGTTCCTGCATCCATCCGACGCGATGCACGGCGACCTGGGCCTGCTGGCGCCGGGCGACGTCGTCATCGCGCTGAGCTATTCCGGCGCGTCGGAGGAGATGCTGAACCTGATTCTATGCATCAAACGCGCGGAGGTGCCGATCATCGCCATCACCGGCGAGCCGGACAGCGCGCTGGGCCGGAACAGCGACGTGATCCTGCCGGTGACCGTGGAGCGCGAGGCGGGGCCGCTCAATCTCGCGCCGACGACCAGCACGACGGTCACGCTGGCGCTGGGCGACGCCCTGGCGATGGTGCTGCTGGAAGCCCGCGGCTTCAAGATGGAGGATTACGCCAAGCTGCATCCCGGCGGCGCGATCGGCCGGACTCTGCTGCTCAAGGTCGCGGACATCATGCGCACCGGCGAGCGGCTGGCCTGGGTGCGAAACGATGCGCGCGTCAAGGATGCTGTGCTGGCGATGACCCGCGCGCGGGCCGGCGCGGTGGCGGTGGTGGACGCCGAGGAACGCGTGGCGGGCATCTTCACGGATGGCGATCTGCGCCGGCATCTGGCCGACAGCTCCAACCCGGCGGAACTGCCCATCGCGCAGGTGATGACGCCCCGGCCGATCAGCGTGAGCCGGGACCACCTGGCCGTGGACGTGCTGGCGATCTACGAAAAGCACAACATTGACGACTTGGTGGTGGTGGACGAGCACGGCCGGCTGGCGGGCATGGTGGACATCCAGGACCTGCCGAAATTCAAAATCCTTTGAGGCCCGGCGGGCGGCGTCCTGGGCACCCTGGGCCATTGCGCCTTCCGCTGATCGCGTTTTTTGCCGGCCTTGTTTCCAGGGTTGACCCAGCGCCGGGCTGACGCTAAGGTGTCCGCCTGTTTTTGCGCGCGCAGGCGGAAAGGACATACTTGACATGGCGATGCTCATCTCGAAGTTTCACCGGCTGATCCAGTCGCGGCTGTTGTGGGGGACCTTCCTCGTCATCATCATCTTCAGCTTCGTGATCTGGGGGACCGTCAATACCGGCTCATCGCGCAATGCGCAACAGGTTCCCTCGGAAGGCACGCTGAACGGCAAACCGGTGCCGCCGGAGGAGTTCCGCCAGGCGTATTTCAACAGCCGGCTGGAGTTCGCGCTGATGACGGGCCGGCCCCTGGTAGTCACGCCGGCGGTGGAGAAGGAGCTCCGCCAGACGGCCTGGCGCCGGATCACGGCGCAGCGCGAGGCGCGCCGCATGGGCCTGAAGGCCTCGGATCTCGAGGTGCTGGCTGCGATCCAGCAACAGCCGATGTTCCAGACGGACGGCAAGTTCAGCCAGGCGAAATATGACGCGTTCGTGCAGCGGGTGCTGGGCAATTTCGGCGCCACGGAACAGCAATTCGAGGATTATCTCCGCGATGAGTTGGTGCTGCAGAAATTGCGCGGCGCGATCAGCCAGACCCTCCTGATTCCCCCCGCGGACCTTCAGCGCTCGTTGAGCGCCGTCTGCGATCAGTTCACCCTCGACTATGCGGTGGCCACGCCGGCCTCCGTCACCGGCACGGTGCAGGTGACGCCGCTGGAAGCCCGCGCGTATTTCGCCAGCCACACGAATGATTTTGTGGTGCCGGAGAAGGTGCTCGTCAGCCTGGTGGAACTACCCGCCTCGAATTATCTCGCCCAGGCGCAGGTGACCGACGAGGAGGCCATGAATTACTACAACGAACACCTGGATCGTTATTCCAAGTCCGTGGTAACCAACGCGCCGTCCATTGGCACCAACCCGCCCGCCCGGGTCAGCCAGACCGTCACCCAGCCGTTCGACGAGGTCAAGAGCAACCTTGTCGAGCAGCTCAAGATGGCCGCCGCCCGGGAGAAGGCCGCCGATGCCGCGGCCGAATTCGTAAACAGCCTGGTGCCGGATCGCAAAGGCCAGGCCCTCACCTTCGCGCAGGCCGCCGCCAAGGCCAAGCTGGCCATCCGCACCGCCGGCCCCTTCGCCAAGGACGAGACCATCCCCGGCATCAGCGCCGGGCCGGCCTTCAACCAGGCGGCTTTCAAGCTGCACGAAGCCGCCGGCGAACGCTTCAGCGATCCGATCCCCGGACGCGAGGGCATCTACGTGTTGCACCTTGAGCAGCGCATCCCGGCGCGCGTGCCGGGCTTTGAAGAGATCGCCGCCCGCGCCACCGACGTCGCCCGCGAAGCCGCCGTGCGTACCGCGCTGGAGAAAAAAGCCCAGGCCGTCCGCGAGGCTGCGATCAAGGCAGCGGCCGGCGGCCAGGCGTTTGCGCTGGCGCTGCAACCCCTGGGCCTCACGGCGCTGACCATCACCGGCGCCTTTATCAACGTCGCCGCCAACACCAACGCCTACCTGGAAACGCTGCTGCAGGGCGCCATGATGCACAACGTGGACGAGATCACCGACGTCCTCACCGCGGATGACGGCAGCCTGCTGGTCGCCCGCGTGGCGCAGCGCCAGCCGGCTGACGCGCCGACGCTCGCCGCGCTCGCGCCGCAGGTCACAACCACGCTGGCCCGCCAGCGCAGCCGCGCGCTGAACGCCGCCTACGAGGACCACCTGCTCCAGCAGGCCCAGTTCCGCGACCGCAAGGCCGCCGCCGCCACCACCACCGTGGAGGACGAGGGCGCCGGCGAGTTGCCGGAGGAATCATCGCCATCCCGTCGCCCGGTCGCGCCCCTGGATGCGTTATAACAGCGGGCGCAGCTGCGTTTTTGCTCACCGTTTGAGCGCTCAAAGTACGTCGGGCATTCCTGCCCGACTTGGTCAGGCAAGAATGCCTGACCTACTGACGTTCACACCCCGACCGCGCAATATAAAGGAGGCCGCCGCCTTCCGGCTTTTCTTTTCCGGCGGCCGGTCTACAATACCCGCCGTGCAACCCGGACAACTCGCCAGCCTGATTGACCACACGCTGTTGCAGCCGGAGGCAACGGAAAAGGACGTGCGGCGTCTGTGCCGTGAGGCGCGCACGCACGCCTTCGCGGCGGTGTGCGTCAACCCGTGCTACGTCCACGCCGCGGTCGTGGCGTTGCGCGGGACGAACGTCGGGATCTGCTCCGTGGTGGGTTTCCCGCTCGGCGCCGGCCTGCCCGACATCAAAGCCCGGGAGGCCCGCCGGGTCATCGCGCTGGGCGCGACGGAAGTGGACATGGTCCTGGCGCTGGGCGCGCTCAAGAGCGGCCGGCGCGACCTGGTGCTGGCGGATATCGCGGGGGTGGCCGGCGTCTGCCGCCGCCAGGGCGCCTTGTGCAAAGTCATCCTGGAGACGTGCCTGCTCACGCGCGCCGAGAAAATCATCGCCGCTCGGCTGTGCATCGAGGCCGGCGCGCATTTTGTCAAGACGTCCACCGGCTTCGGTTCCGGGGGCGCGACCGTCGCGGACGTCCGGCTCCTGGCCGGGATCGTGGCGCCGGCCGGGCTGGGGATCAAGGCCGCCGGCGGCATCCGCTCGCTGGCCGACGCTTGCGCCCTGCTGGCGGCCGGCGCTACGCGCCTGGGCACGTCCCGCGGACTCCAGCTCCTGGCCGAAGCGCGACGCGCCAGCCGTACAGCAAGCGCGGCTTGAGCATCCCTACCCGCAAGATATGCTTGCCGAAGCGGCCCGGCCGGTGGAGAATGCATTTATCTGAACCAGCGAGGTGACGCATGCGGATGTCCAACCTATTCATACGCCGGTGCCGGACGGCGTTGGCCGTTCTGTTGCTGTTGTTGCCGGCGGCGCGCGGCGCGGATGTGCCTGCGAACCGGGTTGCACGGGTCGAGGATCAGATTGCCCAGACCCAGGCGTTGCTGGTCGAGACGACCAACGAGGCGGAGCGGGCACAATGGCAGTTGCGGCTGGACCTGTTGCAGCAGGAACGGCGTAATCTCCAGCAGCGCTATGCGCTGGATGAGAAGGAACAGCAACTGGCCAGCCGCCAGAAGCAGCACGCCAGTATCATCCTGCGTGATGCCCTGCGGGCCATTGACACCGACCGTGTCGCGCCGACGCAGGACGTCGCGCGCCTGGACCGCACCCTTCGCGAACTGCGGGCCCAGCGCGCGGAACTGGAGAAGAACCGGCAGGCCATCCTCGGCCCGGCGGCCGCCGGCGCGCAGGCCGAGCAGACCGCGGAACTGGACCAGCGCCTGCATTGCCTGGACGAGGATCTTCTGGCCCGGGGGCAGGAGCGCGAGGCGCTGGAGGCGCGCCTCCGCCTGATCGGCGAGGTCGGCCGGATCGAGGACTTCCTCAAAACCCTGGCGCGCAACCCGCCGGCCACCTTCCGCCTGCTGCGCGAAAAACAGCGGCAGCTCGGGGTGGAACAGAAGCTGGCCGCGGATCTCGCCGAACTCAGCGCGTTAAACCAGCAACGCCGGGAGGAGATTGCCACGGCGCTGGCGCTCACGCAGGAAAAGATCCGCCACGTGGACGATGAGGTGACCGTCCTGAACAAGAAGACCTCGGGGGTGAAGGGCTGGTTCAGTTCGCGGCCCATGTACTACGCGGCCAACATGGAGAAGAAGTACCTGGCCCAGCGTCTGCAGGCCCAGCAGCAGCAACTGGCGGCCGTGGACGCCACCATCCAGCTCTATGCGCAACTACGGGACCTGTACGAAAAAGAAATCTCCTTCCTGAAGGAAAACCTGGCCGCCCTGACCGCCCGGTTTGAGCAACGCCTCCTGCTGCCGGCGGGGACCATGGCCGCCCTGCTGGCGCTGTATCTGATCTTCAGCCGCCTGTTGTTGCCGCTGTTGGTGGCCAGGGAGCGGCACATCGTGGCCCGCCGCCTGGGCGGCTACCTGACCGTTTTTTTGAGCCTGATGGTGCTGACGTTTTTCTTTTTTGAAGATCTGAAAAGCGTGGCCACCATCCTCGGTATCGCCAGCGCGGCCGTGGTCATCGCCCTGCAGGACATGTGCTCGGCTTTCGCCGGCTGGTTCGTCATCGTGGCCAGCCGCAAGTTCGCCGTGGGGCACCGCGTGGAAATTGACGAGCACCGGGGGGACGTCATTGACATCCAATTGCTGCGAACCACGCTGCTGGAGGTGAACAACTGGCTGGGCGTAGACGAGCCCACGGGGCGGGTCATTACCATCCCCAACAGCTTCGTCTTCAAAAGCAAGGTGTTCAACTCCAGCTATCTCCACCCGTACGTCTGGGGCAAGCTCGACATCACCGTCACCTACGAAACCCCGGCCGGCGACGCGCAGGCCCTGCTGCTGCGCCTGCTCGAGGAGGAGACGCGCGAAGAGTTCGCCGCGGCCCGCGCCGCTGCCGCCGCCATGGAACGCGAATACGGCGTGCCGGACGCCGTCTATCAACCCAAGCTTTATTCCATCATCGCCGACAGCGGCGTGTTGTTCCGGCTCGTGTACGTGGCCCACTACCGGAATGTGAGCAGCACGCGCAGCCGCATCAACGCGCGGATCATCAGGGAGTTTGAAAAGGATCCGCGCCTGCAGTTCGCCTATCCGACCGAGCGCCACATCCCCACGCCGGAAAAGGGCGGCTTCCCCGTCGCCGTGCAGCCCCCGCGCTGACGCAGCCGGGAGCAAACCGAACGCATTCATGCGCTCCAGCGCAAGGCCCGGACTCTGGAAGGATTGCGGCTGCGCAAGCAGAAGGCCCAATTGCTCGCGCTCATGCGCAATGCGCAGCGGCTCATCCGGCCGGTAGTGTCCAGATTATTTCGCACATTGGGTAGGCCGTTCTCATCGGTAGCTGGCAGTTGATCTGTTTGTTTGGCCCAAGGGGTACCCCTTGGGCCAAAAAGTTTACGCCGCCTGGTCCTCCATGGGCGGGAGCCGTTTT
>CAIQIC010000131.1 GCA_903871765.1 uncultured Lentisphaerota bacterium | reverse complement strand
GGATTCTTCATCTGCTTGAAGGCGTCCTCGATGTGGTACTGAGAGCGGTAGGCCAGCACGATCTGTTCGTCCGGCCAGTCGGCATTGTCAGTGAACAGAATGGATTTGCCGAACTGGACACGACACAGCCGGTTGAGGGCAGACGGGTCCGTGTGAAAGGTGAGTTCCAAGCCTTTGCGGACCTGCTTCACCTCCGCGTGTAAGAGCTTGCCCAGGAACTGAGCGGCGCAGATTGACTGGATCTGTTTTCTCACCGAATCCAACGTGGGGGTCTTGCCGCCCTTCAAGGTCCCTTCCCGGCGCCGCTGCAACTGAGTTTGGAATTCGCGCAGTTTACGCCGCGCCTTGCCCAGATTCGCCCTGACCCCCTGGAGTTGTCCCTCGTACAGGTTCGGATTGAAAGTCACTAGGATCGTGCGCGGTTGGCCGAAAACCTTCTTTTCGGTGCGATAGACCTCCACCTCTTCCAAGCCGGCCGTAGTGAGGGTGTGGAACTGACGGCGGGGGATGGCCAGCAGATCGGGATGTTGCGAGGGCACCAAGGAACCCACGAAGTGGAAGGGCGTGTCCTGCAAGGTCGCGAATGCTTCCTGGCTGTTGTTGCCTTTATCGAAAACCAGGGTGATGTGGTCACAGGTGGCAGCCAGTTGGCGGTAATGGGTGGAAAGCTCCTCGGTGATGGAGCGGAACTCGGTGGTGTCGTTGACGTTGCCGGCATAGACGCGGTGCAGCAGGGGGATGTGGAACTCGGCGCTGACCAGCAGGCCCAGGCTGACTTGGCGCAAGTCGCCGCGTTTTTGTTTGCTGTGGCCTCGCTGCGGTAGTTCCGACGGGGTGCGGGTGTTGATGTAGGTGAAGAAATTGGTGCCGTCGTAGACCAGCGCGCGGAGGTCAACATGAAAACGCTCGATCAGCAGTTGCGCCATCTGTTTTTCAAACTCGACGATGTGCTCGGCGGTGACCAAGTCCATGTGGTTCCAGAAATTCTGTGAGGACAGCCAAGCCGGGTCAGTGGGCAGCAGGCGAGTCAAGACGGTCTGCCGGTACCAGTCGGCGAACTGCAACTTGCTGGTGGGGGCGACCGCCCGGTTGATAGCGGCCAGCAGGAGATATTGACCGATCGAGATCCCCTGATGACGCTTGGGGGGAAGGATGGAATCCAGCAGCGGCACCAGTTGCAACCGCTGGGCGATGTCGAACAAGGCGGCGACATCGCCGAAGGCGGCCACCTCGGTTTCCAGGGGCTGGGGTGGTTGGCCGGACTGCTCGGCGGCGGCGACCAGATCCTCAATTTTGCCGAGATAGACCTGGCGGACGATCTTGGGCTTGCCCTGGACGCGCTGGCAATAGCGGGCGTAGTAGTAGGTATGGCCGTCGATGAGCTTGGGTGTCAAACTGGGCATATCTAGGTCATACTATAAGGGGAGAAACAAATCAAGAAGAAAATGTTCCAGGGAGGAAACAAAGGCCATCTTGTAGGGTTCTTGGCTTAAATACGGGGTACAGCGTAACCTCAACGCGAGCGAGTGCGGCCCTGGGCCAGATGGGAATGGGGGGCCAATATCTCGGTCATACATAGCTCGCCAGCACCGCCACCGCGTGCCCCGGTCATGCCGGGGAGCTAAGTGCCTTGATTTCCAGAAAGATGCGCCGTTCGTGGGGTCACGAGCCAGAGAGGCGGGGTGGGAGGCCCGTCTACATCTTGTAAACTCCCGCTAGGGCGAGCTGGGCTTCTTCGAAATCGGGATGATCGCCAATAGCTGTGGCGAAAAGCTCGCTGGCCCGCTGCAAATCGCTGCG
>CAIQIC010000130.1 GCA_903871765.1 uncultured Lentisphaerota bacterium | reverse complement strand
GGGGCCTTGTTCGCGCGCAGCCGCCAGCTCGGGCAGGGCCTCGGAAACCCGGTCCAGCACGGTTCGGGCGAGCAGGTAATTGCCGTCGAAAGTCAGGTGGACGTGCTCGTAGAACAGCTCCTGGCCCGGGATGCCGTCCGGCGCCAACACGCTCCCGGCCAGCGCCTGTTCGGCATCCGCGAGATAAACCCCGGACGCTTTTTGTCCCGCGGCTACTTCGCCGACGATGGCATTGATGCGGGTATCGGCGCGAAACCGTAGGACATCCAGATCCCGGGCCAGGGCAAAACGCGCGCGAGCCTCCGGCGGCCGGCCCGCCGCCGCCAAGCACCGGCCGAGACGGAACTGGAGATCCGCGAAGCGGTCGTCGATTTTCGCCGCCGCCATGTACTGCGTGATCGCCGCATCCCAGCGGTTCGATTCCGATACCGATTCCGAAAACGACCCTGACTTGTACATTGCCTCCCACTTCGCCAAGTCGCCGGAAGTCAGGCCGGGGCGGTGCCGCGAGCCGAGCGGCGGACAGTCGCGTTGGTTAACGGCCACCGTGGACAGAATCACCGGGGCGCCCGCGCGGCGGGCGATGCGGCAGATGTCGAGCAGATTCTGCCGGAAGTTGTCGTAAACCACCGACAAGCGCGGGTCATCGGCCGCGACCGGATGGCTCAGGAACATTTCCATGCCGCGCCAAATGGTGGGCGAACCTGGTTGGTGACGGAAGGAATCGGCGAGGTGGCCGACCCACTGCCCGAGGCGGGTCGCTTTCAGGCGGAGGCCGGCCCGAATCAGGCTCAAGCGGGGTGCGCCTTGCTGGAAGACGGTCCCCGGACCGTAGGGCCCGATCACCTCGTTGTTGCCCATGTAGACCACAAAAAGACTGGGTTCATGGGCCGCGCAGTCGCGGGCGATTTCCCGGACCGCATGCGAATTGATCGCCGTCATGGCCCCATTCACGACTTCGAACGGCTGCCCTGGGTAGCGCGCGCGCAGCATGACGGCGAGGATCCGCCCAAAACTGTACGACGGTTGCGGTATGCCCATGGCGGCGGAACTGCCGAGAATGAAGATGCGTACCGTGTTGGTGGGCTTGGGGGCGACCAGGGCGGGCTGGGGTGTGCGGGCGAGGCTGGGGGGGAAGAACCGCCAGGCAAAGCGCTCATTGGTCCTGAAGGCGCCATCGGCATCCGGTCCAATAAAAAATCCCGCCGGATAGCCGTAGCCGCCCCACCGCAGGCCGGATTCCACCAGGCCCAGGATCAGCAAGGGGGACACGAGCAGGAACAACCGCAGGAGCCAGCCGCGAAAAGGGCGTACGGGAAGGGTGGCCGTCGCGGAAGGCACCGGCCCCTGGCCGTTGGAGCCGCGGTCGTCCGGCGATATTTTTTTCTTGGGCTTGCGCCCCATGCAGAAGCCTCCCGCTACGGGAATGCCGGCCTGACGTCAGCCTACTGTTCAGCGGCATTGCCGTCAAGGCGGGGCGGGGAAAGAAATGGGCCTGGGACAGGCAGGCTGAAGGCCGTAGATTGTGAAGCGAAGCCAGCGACTAAGCGAGGCGACTAAGCG
>CAIQIC010000129.1 GCA_903871765.1 uncultured Lentisphaerota bacterium | reverse complement strand
CACCGGGCGGGGTCGGGCGCGGCCAGCCAGGCGGCGCGGCCCCGGTCGAGCAGGGCGCGCAGGGCTTGCTCGATGTTTTTTTCCTCCAGGCCGAACGTCGCCTGCTTGAACAAGTCCACAAATTCGTCCTGCGCGCGCGGGTCCAGCGTCTGCGCGGCGAACAAGGCGTCGAGCGTTTCGCGGACGGCTTCCGCGGCGGCGCCGCCATCGTTGTCCATGAGCTGCAGGTCCGGGCTGATCCCCAGCTCCAACGGAAAGGCGCCGGCGAGGCTGACGGTGAAACTGTCCAGCGTGCCGATGCGCAGGCGGGGCAGCGCCTCCAGCAGCCGCCGCAGCAGCGCCGTGAAGTCGGCCGCGGTCAGCGGCTGTGTCGCGCCCAGCCGCGCGCTGCCGAGGGCCGGCTCCGCCGTGTAGTCCACCAGGTAGCCCACGATCTTGTCGAAGATTTCGCCGGCCGCCTTGCGGGAGAAGGTCAGGGCGGCGATGCGCTCCGGCGGCACGCCGGCCGCCAGCAGGCGGAGATACCGGTGGGCGAGCTGGTACGTCTTGCCCGCGCCCGCCGACGCGGTGATCGCCAGGTGGCCAAGCGCGGCCGGCGGCACATTGGAAACATCCGGCTTCATGAAATTTTTTAAACTACGAAACACGCGAAACACGCGAAAACTCCTCGCGCAAAGCGCGTGAGGATTCATTTACGAACCTTTCGTATTCGATTTTTGGATAATGCCCGAAGTTTATCAGCAAGCCCAACTGCTGGCCGGTCGCTTTCAGATAGTTGATGACCTGGGCCCGGTGTTCGTCCGTCAGATTCTTCACCGCCTTGATTTCAACGATGATCTGGTCAAAACAGAGGAAATCAGCCTCATACGTTTGCTTGAGGGTTCGACTCTTATATTTAAGTCGAAGTTTGGGGTGCTCAATAAACGGGATGCCCTGATCGGCAAGCTCCAAAGCTAAACATTCCTGATACACAGCTTCCAGGAATCCGATGCCCTTCTCTTTGTAGACCTCGAAACAGGCTCCGATGATCCGATAGCTTTCCTCTTTAAATAATATTTTCTCTCCCATTTTTTTATCCCCCTTTCGCGTATTTCGCGTGTTTCGTAGTTTCATTCTTATGCTTATGTAGCTTTCTTCCCGAACCGCTCCGCCTGGAAGCAATCCTCCGGCGCGGCGGTGAAGAGCCGCTCGAAGTCATCGTGCGGCACGTGCTCCGCCGGCGGCCAGAAGCGGCCGGCGCGGATGTCCGCCAGCACGCCGCGGGCGCAGGTTTCCGCCGCCTCCCGGAGGGCCGGCGTGAAGTCCGGCCACACGACCAGCTTGCTCTCCGCGCTCGCCCTGGGCAGGTTGAAGTAGGCCAGCTCGGCGGCGGGCTGCTGCTCCGGCGGCAGCGCGTGGAGGTAAAGCGGCAACTGCAGGTCCACCCAGCGGTGCTTGCCGTCCGCGGCCAGGGCGTAGGACGGCGTGTCGGCGCGCGCCCGGGCCAGGTGGACCGCCGGCGGCGCCTCGCTTTGGTCCGCGGTTTTGTAGTCCACGATGCGCCACACGCCGGTGGCGCGGTGGCGGTCCAGGCGGTCCACCCGCGCCCGGAGCGTGACGCCGTCGAGCTCGAAGGCGAGCTTCTGCTCGCAGTCCTGGATTTCCCAGCCCGCCCGCGCCAGTCCGGCCTGGACGTGCGCGGCGGCGCGCAGCCGCTGGCCGGCCATCTCGAGTTGCAGGGCGACCATGGGCGGAAGCTGCGGCCCCCATTGCCCGCGCGCATAGGCGGCGGCGGCACGGCCGAGTTCCTCGGCCAGCACGTCTTCCCGCTCGCAGGCGCGCCGGTCGGGCCGGAGGAGCACGCGCTGCAGCGCGGCATGCAGGAGTTCGCCGAAGCCGCGCGCATCGAGGTGGGTCGCCTGGTCGTCCAGCGACTCCATCCGCAGCACGCGCTTGAGGTAGAAGCGGAAGGGGCAGGCCAGGTAATCCCGGAAGGCGGTGACGGAAAAAGGCTGACGCAGAAAGGCGGCGCCGTCGGGTGCGCCGGCGGGGCAGGGGTTGAGCTTGAAACCCGCTTGCCCTGGCGTAGCGTCCGCGCGCAGCCGGGCTTGCCCCGGTGTAGCGTCCGCGCGCAGCAGGCGCCGGGCGCGGCCGGCCAGCTCCGCGTCGGGGCAGCGGAAGAGCAGGCGGGAGGGCTTCAGCGGATCGCCTTCCGCGCTGGCGCGGCCGCTGATCAGCACCAGCCGGCCCTGCGCCTGGCGGGCGGCCAGCAGGCCGGACAGCAGGTACGCATCGCGGGCGTAGCGGGATTCGTTATCGCGCAAGCGCAGGTGGTGGCGCAGGCTGTCCGGCAGAAAGAGATCGCCCAGGCGGCTCTCGGGCAGCCGCCCCTCGTTGACGCCGGTGACGATCATCAGCGGCGCGTCGTTCCACGGCAGTTCCAGCCAGCCCTCGAGGTCCACGGCTTCCGCGGCGGGTATTGGCTCCACCGCGGTCTCCGTCAGGCGCTGCAGCAGCAGCGCGAGGCGCGCGTCGCGGTCGGCGCACAGTCCCTCCGGCAGCCCGGCCACTTCGTGCAGCACGGCATCCACGGCGGCGGCGGCGCTGGCGAAGCGCCGCGCGGCGGGCGCGCCGGCCGGCAAAACGCACCCGGCGTACAGCGTCAGCAGCATCTGCCGCACGCCGGCCACCGGATCCGCCTGGTCCAGCGGGGTCAGCAATTCCTCCAGGGCCGGGATCGCCAGGGCCAGCGGCGCATGGCTTTCCTTATAATAAGTCCGATCAGCCTGATCCGTCAGAACTTTTCCCGGAACCGTCACCGGTTCCGCTCCAGGCGAAGCCGCGGGACGCGATACCAGCGCGGCCACCTGCTGGCGCAACGCCCGCCAGGTGGGCGGCAGATGCCGGCTGTGGAAATCGTCCAGCGCGGCCAGCACGTCGGCGGCCGCCACGCCGGCGCGGCGCTGGAGAAAGTCGAGCACGTCCGCCTGCCGGACGGCCTGGCTGCCGGCGGCGTAGGTGCCCTCGGTATGCAGCCGGCACAGCGCGGCGATGGTTTGGAAAAGCCCGGTGCTGGACAGGGGCACGCCGGCGGGATCGAAGGTGGGCAGGCCGGCTTGGGCCAGGGCCGTTTCCAGAAAAGGAATCAGCGCCGCATCGGGCACGCCCACCGCCAAGCCTCCGCCAGTCTCCGGCGGGCAAGCTTCCGACTCCTGACTCCTGAACCCTGAACCCTGACTCCTGTCCTCCGCTTCCTCCCTCTTTCCTTCTGACATCTGACATCTGACTTCTGACTTCTGAATTCTGAATTCTGCCTTCTGCTCTCTGCCCCCTTCCTCCTTTATCACCTCCAGCGCCGCCGCCGCCTGACCGGCAGGCGTGGCGGCGCTGCGGATATTGCGTTCCGGCGCCGGGATCGCGATCAGCCGCTGCGTCCATGTTGCCGGCAGCGGCCGGCCCCAGGAGTCAAAATGATCCGCCAGGTCCGCCGGCGCGTGGATGAGGATGTCCACCGCATGCTGCCGGGACAGATGGTCCAGGGCGCGGACGGCCAGCCCGCTGGGATCGGGGACGCCGGCGACGACGATGCGGCGGATGTCCGGGGGCCATTCCGGCGCGTCGGCCAGGCGCAGGGCGCGCAGGCAGGGATCCTCGCCGCCCGCGCCGGCCAGCACGCGCAGGTAGGCGTCCTCCAGTCGCGCCAGTTCCTGCCAACGCTCGGGTTCCTCGAGTACTGCGCCAGCAGCAGCGGGGACGTCGGCGATGCGCCAGCCGCCCTCGGCCAGCGTCGCGCGGAGCTGTTGCAGGCGCGCGCCGAGCCGCAGGGCCCAGTCCAGCGTCCGCTCAGGCGGCGGCGCGGGGAAAAGCGCGCGCCACTGGCGCGGATCCAGCCGCTGCAGGACGGCGGCCCAGGCGGAGGTCACCAGCGCCGGCGCGGCCGCGCCGCCCGGCTGGGCGGAGGATTCGATGAAAAAGGAGGGCGTCACCACGCGGCCGGCGAGCAGGGCGGTCTGCTGGTCCGCGCAGAACCGGGCCAGCGCCGCGCGCAGCCGGCGGCCCGCCTGGCGCGTCGGCACGACGATCAGGTCCGCCCGCAGATCCGCCGGCCCGGTCAGCCGCGCCGGCAGCAGCCAGGCGCGTACCCGCTCCGTCAGCGGCGCGTCCCAGTCCAGAAAATGTCGCCTCACCGGCATGGCTTCGCCCCGGCCGGGAGTGTAGCGGCCACACGGCCGTGCCGCAACGCCCATCCGCGCCACGATTGCGCAGCGTTACCGCGGCAAGACTCGGATGAAGGCGGCGGAAGACGAAACTACGAAATGCGCGAAAGGGCGCGAAAAACGGAGCGGAGAAAACGACGAAAGGTGAAACTACGAAAAGCGCGAAAAGACGCGAAAACGGAACGGAGAAGACGACGGATGGTGAAACTACGAAATGCGCGAAAGGGCGCGAAAAACGGAGCGGAGGGGAAGTTTAAGGAGTAGCGGCAGACTGACGAGAGAGGTAATTCCTCCGAATCCATCACCTTTTCGCGTAATTTCGCGTGTTTCGTAGTTTCAAATCCGGTCTTTTCGAGTTTGCTCGCCCCGACCCTGGCGAACGGGGTCGCGGTGCGTAGTGCTCTCAACGGTCGAATCCGGGTTGATTGACGAACCGCTCGTACTCAAGCTGCGGATAATGCCCGAAGTTTACCAGCAAACCCAACGGATGGCCTGTCGCTTTCAGATAATTGATGGTCTGGGCGCGATAATCGTCCGTCAAATTCTTCGTCGCCTTGATTTCAACGATGATCTGGTCAAAACAGAGGAAATCAGCCTCGTACGTTTTATTGAGGGTCCGACGTTTAAACGTAAGCAGGAGGTTGGGATGCTCAACAAAGGGGATCCCTTGCTCGGCGAACTCCAGCGCCAGACATTCTTGATATACAGCTTCCAGAAATCCCGACCCCATTTCCTTGTAGACCTCGAAACAGGCGCCGATGATCCGATAGCTCTCTCCTTTGAGTATAATTTCCCCTTCCATTTTCGCGCTTCTCTTTTTCCTCTTTTTTCGCGTCTTTCGTAGTTTCCCATCCGCTTCTTCTTCTGCCGTTTCTTTCTTTTTCACGTCCTTTCGCGTGTTTCGTAGTTCCAACTCCGTTGCCCCCTCCGGAGATCTTCTTCTGCCGTTTCTTTCTTTTTCGCGTCCTTTCGCGTCTT
>CAIQIC010000128.1 GCA_903871765.1 uncultured Lentisphaerota bacterium | reverse complement strand
CGGTGAAGACCACCTGCAACGGCGCCGGGCCGTTCGTCGGTGTGGCCGTGAAGCTCGCGAGGAGCGGAGTCCCGACCCCCAGGACACCAGTGCTGGTGATCATCGGAACGGTACTGTTGCTGTACACGCCGGCCCCCAGCTCGTGCCCGTTGGTATAGGCCTTCGCCACCCAGCATATGCCGGCGAACGGCAGGTCCAGCGTCCCGCCGCTGGCGGGCAGATACACGGTGGCATTGTTGCTGAGGGCCAACGTGTGCGTCAGCCGCAGGACGCCGCTGGTGACGGTGGTGTTGCCGCTGTAGGTGTTGGTGCCGGAGAGAGTCAGCGTGCTGGCGCCGCCCATCGTCAGGGCGCCGGGGCCGGAAATCACACCCGACAAAGTTTGCGTCGCCGAGCTGTCGTACTCGAGGATAGTAGTGGCGTCGAGGGAGATGGCACCCGGGTAATTTCCGTTACCCAATGTTCCCGATCCGGGATTGTTCCCGTCCCTCGTCCTCACGCCACCGATCGTCAGGTAGGCCGTGTTTACGTTGGCGCCTTTCACCAAGATGATTGGCCCGGTGAAGGTATTGGTACCACTGAGACTTACGTAACTCTCAGAACCCGACTGCGTCGTAAAAGTAACTTGAAGCGAGAGCTGGCTGTCGGACGTATCCGAGATTGGACCATTGAAAATCAGGGACTCACGGTCGCCATTTCCACCGGCTCCTGTGAATAGAGCGAGCGTCTTTGCGCCAGTCCCAGTGGCTGTAACCGCGCCGAACGTGAAGCGGGTGTCGTTGTCATTGACGCTGATCGACACCGTTCCGGATCCGTCGGCCGCGAGATTGATAGTACGATCAGTGGATTGGTCAACACGTGGGTTGCTGTCACCCACATAGAGGGTAGCGCCGTTGTACATGTCGATGACGGCGTTGGTCCCCGTCGGGGCGCCCAACGCGCCAGGAAGGCCGGCGTTGGAGAGACCGGCAGGGCCGCCCCCCGCGCCAACGCGCAGAGTGCCGCCCTTGACGATCGTCTTGCCGGTATAGGTACTCGTGCCGTTGAGGATCAGCCAAGCGCCATATTGGCCACCAAGCCAGGTCAGGCCCCCCGGCCCGCTGATCACACCGTCGATCGTTTGATTGCAGCACCACCAATCCTGGCCAAAGAAGGAGTCAGCGGCCAAATGGACGGGCCCTATCCAGCTTCCTCCGTAACCATTGTCCTCCCAATACGTCCCACCGTTCATGGTCAGGAGGCTCCCGTGGATTGTCGTCCGTTCCGACGCGAGCGTGGCGCCAGGATTAACGGTGACGGTATTCATGTTGAACTCCAGCGGGAAAAAATAGTAATAGTCTTGAACGGCGTCCAGAAAGAGCGTCCCGCCGTTGACCTCTACGTTGCTGAAGTCGGCCGGTGTGACTCGGAGGTCCAGCGTGCCGTCGCCGGACTTGGTCAGCGAGCCCGCGATGCCGGGCGTAGGCACAGTCCAGGGTTGATCCTGTGGGCTGGTGACTGCGCTGAATCTATAGTCGCCGCTGACGGTGGTGGATGCCGGCGACATGTTGGACGAGAGGGTGATCGTGTAGCCGGCGGTGCCAGCGGTGAAAATCACGTTCTCCGTACCATCGGAAGTGAAAGTGGTAGCATCGCCGGTCCAATTGGTGGAGGTGGTATCCCACGTGCCATCACCTGACACGTTCCAAGTGAGTGTGGTCGCTTGCGCCGGCAGGCAGGCCCAGGCCAGCCCCACTGCCGATAGCACGACGCACGTTCGACTGATTTTCCTCGCGATACCCGATATTACCGACAACCGACTGCTCATCATTTTCATGATTTCTCCCCGATGTTGTTCGAATTTTTTTCCAACCAAAAACTGAAGCTGCCGACCCCTTCAACCGCTATCATTTTCTTGCCCTGAACCTGCTGAAAAATAACTTCTTTTATTTACTGCTTGAGGCCACGTTACATCGTCGCCGTGCAAGGACAAGTTTTATTATCAATTTTCGGTCACTATTTTTGATGACAAATTGATGACAGGAAAAACCCTATAGGCGAACAAGGGAAAATCCCTAAGGGCGAAGCGGAAGGTAGAAGGGCGAAAACGCGGCGTCGGAAGGCAGTGCTAGAAATTGCGTGGATTTCACTGGTAAAAATGTAAATGCAAGATACTACATTTCAATGTCTTAACAAAGGATTGCACAGCCCGGCGCAGCCGCAACCGAAGCAAAGAGTAAGGAGGAAACTGCAAGTCCGCCACGCAGCGGAGACGAAGAGAGCCACAGATTAACACGGATTTGCACGGATGAAAAAGAATCAGCAAGGCGGAATGGGAGCGCGGGCTTCCAGCCCGTTGCGTCCGGCATCTTGCCGGACGCGGAGAAGCGGTAAACGTCCGACTCCAGGCGGGAGCGGAAAGTGAAGTCAGGCGTAGACGAGGCGTCCCTTCGGCTGCGGGATCGGACGGCCAATCCCTTTGGCGGTATCAATCCACTCCTGGATGATCTGCTCCGCATTCGACAGACCAACGCTCAATCGTACTCGCCCGCGCCCGGCAGCCGCAGCGGTTGCGGGTGGGCCACCCGGCCGGGAAGGCGGACGCCGGGGCCGGTCCCGGTTTCGCCCAGATCGGCGTCCATCTGTTGGACGTAGCCCTGCAGCCGGGCCACCACCTCGGGCTGCGCGGCGGCGACATCGGTGGTCTCGCCGATGTCGTTGTCGAGGTGGTAGAGCTGGCGGCCGTTCAACCGGAGCTTCCACGGGCCGGAACGCACGGCCTCCAGCCGGTTGCCGTTGAAGTAGAACAACGCCTCGTGCGGCGATTCCTTGCTCCGGCCCGCGAGCAGCGGCCAGAAGTCCCGGCCGTCAATCTTCTGCCCGGCCGGCACCGCGCCGCCGGCCAGTTTCACGAGCGTCGGCAACACGTCAATCTCGCTCAGCGGGGCGTCGCAGACCGAGCCCGCTTTGATCTGGCCGGGCCACCAGGCGATCGTCGGCTCGCGCATGCCGCCTTCCCAGGTGGACCCTTTGCCGCCGCGCAGCGGACCGGCGACGCCGCCGTTTTTGCCCTGGGTCAGCCACGGACCGTTGTCGCTGGTGAACAGGACCAGCGTGCGCGTGTCGAGCTTGAGATCCTTGAGGGTGTCGAGCACGCGGCCCACGCTCCAGTCCACCTCCTCGACCCAGTCGCCGTATTTGCCGTTGGCCGACTTGCCCTGGAAGTCCTTGCCTGGATGCAGCGGCACATGCACGGCGGTGTGCGGCAGGTACAGGAAGAAGGGCCGCTCCTGGTGGGCGGTGATGAACTTCACGGCTTCAGCAGTATACCGCGCGGTGAGCGTGTCCTGCACGGCCGGGGCTTCAATCACCTTCCCGTCGCGCACCAGGGGCAGGGGCGGACGCCCTTGACCCTTGGCGCCGGGCTTGTTTCCGCCGCCCATGTCGTTGGAATACGGCAGGCCGAGGTAATGATCGAAGCCGTGCCGGGTCGGCAGGAACTCCGGCTGGTCGCCGAGGTGCCATTTGCCGATGGCCATCGTGGCGTAGCCCTGCTGTTTCAACAGCTCCGCCACCGTGTGCTCCTTATTGCTCAGGCCGATGGGACAGGACGGGAAAATGACATTGGGCAGCGACACCCGCTTGGCGTAGCAGCCGGTCATCATCTGCGCCCGCGACGGCGTGCAGACCGGCGCGGCGTAGAAGCTGGTGAGCTTCAGGCCCTCCGCCGCCATGCGGTCGAGGTGCGGCGTGCGGTTCACCTGCGAGCCGTACGGCCCGATGTCGCCGTAGCCCATGTCATCAATCAGGATGACGACAAAATTCGGCTTGCTCGGCGCCGCCGCCGCTGCGGCCGCGGAGAACGTCGCCACCAGTAGCAGCGCCAGGATGGTCTTCGTGGTGTTCTTCATATCTTGAGTCCTTTATTGGCAACTACTGCACAACATTCTAGACATGATCGGAAGCAAAAAAAACGGGGGGACTTGCTGTTTTTCATCGTATCAGGCATACGGCACGGTGCCGGAGGCGTCAACCTGGTAGCCCCATTTTTTGAGGTACGTCGGGCCGGGCAGGAATTCGTCGCGGGTCTCCTGAAGTTTCCGCGCCAGGATCGCCGCAAGGTCCGCTTGCAGGGCGGCAGCCCCGGGCTGGTTCACCAGGTTCTTCATCTGGTAGGGATCCTGTTCGTTGTCATACAGGAGCCATGGCCCCTGCAGGTCGCGGACAAACGTGTAACGCCGCGTCCGCACGCCGCGGTATTCCCGGCCGCCCTGGGCGCGGGTCCATTGACCGAACGGCTGCACGCACATGATCAGGGCCGCCTCGACCGGGGGGCCGCCCTGGCCGCGCGCCAGGCCCGACAAATCGAGGCCCTCGACGGTCCTGGGGATCTCCACTCCGCACAGGCCCAGCACAGTCGGCATCAGGTCGGGCGCGTTGATGGGCGCGTCCACCACGTGGCCCCCGGCGCCCAGCGCCGCCGGGTATCGTATCAGCAACGGCACCCGGATCGCTTCGTCCCACGGCCGCTGCTTGTGAGTCTGCCCCTGCGAGCCGAGCATGTCCCCGTGGTCCGAGGTGAAGACGAAAACGGTGTCGCCTTCGATGCCGGACTCCTTCACCGTGGCCAGCAGGTCGCCGACGCACTCGTCGAGCGCGGCGACATGGGCATAGTATCCGGCCGCATCGGTCCGCGTCCGTGCCTGCGCGTTTCCGGGAACGTTGGGGCGGAGGGCGAGCGCCGCCCCTGTGAACATTGCGCGGTACTTCGCAGGAGCGGTCTGGTACGGGTCGTGCGGCGGCCCCCATGAAAGAATCAACGCGAACGGTTTCTGCCCGGCGTGCTCGCGGATATAGCGCTGGGCCGCCCGGGTCTGGGCGCTGGCGTCGTAACCGTCCCAGAGAAGTTTCTTGTTCTCGTCGCCGTAGTAGCAGGAGTGGTTGTAGTCGTGCGTACACTCGAGGACTTTCCAGAACGCGAAGCCCTGCCGCCGCTCGCGCGGAATGAAGGCGCTCCGCCCGTGACCGTCGAGATGCCATTTGCCCAGGTAAGCCGTGTCGTAACCGGCGCCATGGAACGCCTGCGCGATCGAAACCGCAGCGGTGCTCAGACACACGTCGTTCATGAAAACACCGTGCGTGAGCGGGTACCGCCCGGTCATGAGGCAGGCCCTGTACGGCGAGCACACGGGGCAACACGAAACGGCATTCGTAAAATTGATGCTCGCCCGGGCCAGCCGGTTGAGATGGGGCGTACGTGCGTCTGGGGCGCCCGCGTAGCCGGCGGTCTGGGCCCGCCACTGGTCGGCCAGGACGAAGACCAGGTTCGGCTTGCGCGGGGCGGCGACGGCCGGCGCCCGGCCGGGGACCGCGGCTACCCACGCCGCGCCAAGGCCGGCGCCCGCCGCCATCAAGAATTCACGGCGATTCAGCGCCCGCCGCATCGTTCCCTTTCTTGCTGGAGTTCCTGCTGGCCGCCGACCGGGAAAATGAGCTCCCAGGGGCCTTGCCGGATGGCGAGATCGCCCCGCATGGACTGATGGACCGTGGCTTCGCGGACCGGGCCCTGCGCGGTGCCGAGCAGGTCGGACAGGATGCGGAAGCTGTCTCCTCGGCGGCGTTGGCGGGGAGCTGGGCCACGACGAGGTCGGCGCAGGTGGCGAACAGGATGAAGACGATGTTCGGGCGGCGCTGCCACGGGCGGGTCGTCGTCGTCGCGGCAGGCGTGGTCGTGGCCATGAACGATTCCTCCAGCGCTGTTGGCATTCGCTGCATTCTCGTGGTCTTGCGGATATAACGCCGCCGGTCGTGAATTATTATATCACAGTTTATACCGGTTCGATGTTTTCCTGGTCGCCCTCGATCCCACGCTCGGGCGCGAAATCAAAAAGACGCGTCCGTGCACGGTCATCTCGCCTGATGAGATGAACCAGCACTTGGGAACGGTTCTGATCGCGCCCATGACGACCAAGGGGCGCGACTATCCGACGCGGGTGGCCTGCACGTTTCAGGGGGTGGAGGGGCACGTTGTGCTGGATCAGATCCGGACCGTTGACAAGACCCGTCTCGTCAGGAAACTGGGCCGTCTCTCGCCGCCGACGACCGATCGGGTGCTGGGCGTCCTGATCGAGATGTTCCAGAAATGAAGCCCCAACAACCGCCTCCTCAAGTATTTGCCTCCCGCAGTCGGCAAAACGGCGCGGCCGGGTGTTCTGCGGAAGAAAGATGAATCCACTCGTACTGAGTATCGCTGACGGGACCACGTTCTTCGTGGGACTATTCCT
>CAIQIC010000127.1 GCA_903871765.1 uncultured Lentisphaerota bacterium | reverse complement strand
TGGTCCACGCGATCGTCCAGCACCTGTAATGGTGGCGGCTACCCTCACAATAGACTATCCGGCCGGATAGTCTATTGTGAGGGTGTGAAACCGCCAAGGGGCGGGCAGGCGCGACGGGCGCACCCTTGTGCGGAAAGGATGATGGGGTGGCCTCCCCGCTCTGCGAATATGCTCTGCGAAGCGCTACGCAAAGCAGAGAGCCGCTAGACAAGGCGCAGCAGAGTCGCTGACTTCGCAGCACCAGCGCCGCCCCAACAGTACCCCCGTGCGACGGAGGTCCCGGACGATCCGCCTTTTTTGGCTCGAAATCGGAGCAAGGCGTGTATAAGCTGCCCCGCACGTGGTCACGAACACCGGCAGAAAGGAGTATTCTGGGTCATGCTCTACCGCGATAATCCGTTGAAGGGGGTGCCATGGGACGATTTTCAAAAACTCACCGGCAGCCAGAAAGCGCCGCTGTTCGGGCGCGGCCGGCGGCTGTATCACGCGCTGATTGCCCAGCAGTTCGACCGGCCGATGCTGGAGCGACTGTGCGAACTGGCGACGAAGATCCGGCAGATCGCCAAGACCCGCGGCGGGCTGCTGTTCCTGCAGGATCTGCTGCGCGAGAAACGCGCCATGCTGTACTTCGCCCAGCCGTCCACGCGCACCTTCCTTTCGTTCTACAACGCCGGCCAGTTGGTCGGCCTGCACCTGGCCGAGGTGCGCGACACGGCCACCTCGAGCGAGATCAAGGGCGAATCGCCGGAGGACAGCGTCCGCACCTTCAGCAGCTACGTGGACATGATAATCATGCGCCACCCCGTCGGCGGCTTCGCCGAGCGCATCGCCTGGCTGCTGAGCAATACCGACCGGCCCGTGCCGGTGATCAACGCCGGCTCGGGCAAGGACCAGCACCCGACCCAGGCGCTGCTGGACATCTACACCCTGCAGCGCAGCTTCGAGCAGCGCGGCGGCATTGACGGCAAGCGGGTGGTCTTCGTCGGCGACCTCGCGCGCGGCCGCACGGTCCGTTCGCTGGCGTGGCTGCTGACGCAATACCGCGACGTGCAGCAGGTCTTTGTGGCGCCGCCCGAACTGCAGATCGGCCAGGACATCCTCGCGGCGCTGGACCATGCCGGCGTGCACTATGAGCTGACGTCGGATTTCGCGCAGACCCTGCCGGCGGCCGACGCGGTCTATATGACGCGCATCCAGGACGAATGGGACCAGGCCGGCGAGAGCGGGCGGATCGACACCAGCCGTTTCCAGCTGCGCGCCGAACACCTGGCCCTGATGAAGCCGGACGCCGCCATCCTGCACCCGCTGCCGCGCCGCGCCGAGATCGCCGCGGAAATTGACGCCGATCCGCGCGCCATGTACTGGCGGCAGGTGCGCAACGGCATGTGGATCCGCGCCGCGCTGCTGCTGGTGATCGCCGAGCGCGACGGCGAGGCGGACCGGTATCACGACGATCTGATCAGTTGAGGGGCGGGAGGTATGGAACGATGCTGCATTTGATCAGCCTGCAGGATTGGCCGGCGGAGCTCATCGCCGAGGTGCTGGCGCTGGCGGACGCGGTGAAGCAGCGTCCGCAGCGCTACGCCCGGTCCATAGCCGGCCGGACGCTGCTGATGATCTTTGAAAAGCCCAGCCTGCGCACGCGCATTTCGTTCGAAACCGGCGCCACCCAGATGGGCGGGCATGCGATTTACTACGACATGGGCACCTCGCCGCTCGGCACGGGCAAGGAAAACGTCGCCGACACCGCCCGCGTGATCAGCCGCTATGTGGACCTCGTCATGGCGCGCCTCTGCGATCATGCCCAGCTCGTGGAGCTGGCCCGGTATGCCACCGTGCCGGTGATCAACGCCCTGACCAATTATTCGCACCCGACCCAGGTGCTCGCGGACCTCATGACCATCCGCGAGAAAAAAGGCCGGCTGGCCGGCCTGCAACTGGCCTACCTCGGGGACGGCAACAACAACGTCACCCACTCACTGCTGCTGGGGTGCGCCAAGATGGGGATCAACATCCGGGTCGGCTGCCCGGCGGGCCGCGCCTACAGCCCGCGGCCGGAGGTGGTGCGCGCGGCGGCCGCTTTTGCCCGGCAAAGTGGCGCGCAGGTGCTGATCACCCATCGCGCCGCCGAGGCGGCGCGGGACGCGGACGTGGTCTATACCGATTCGTGGATGAGTTATCACATCGCGCCGGCCAAGCTGCGGGAGCGCGTCCGCCGCTTCCAGCCCTACCAGGTCAACGCCGCGCTGATGAAGCTCGCCGCGCCGGACGCGCTCTTCATGAACTGCCTGCCCGCCCTGCGGGGCTACGAGCAGACCGCCGAGGTGCTGGACAGTCCGCAGTCCGTGGTCTTTGACGAGGCGGAGAACCGGCTGCACGTCCACAAGGCCATCATGCTCCGGTTGCTGAAAGAGAATGTGCGTGGATAAAGTCCGGCCCGGCACCGGCCGTCATGGAGGAGTCCGCGAGGTAGCGCGGACACCTCCGTGTGCTATACGTAACGACACAAGTTCCTCCGCATGCGGAGCGGAACGCGTGAGCGTTCCGGCCGGAATCGTTACCGATTCCGCTCCGAGTATGGATCGGGCTTGTGACACCATGTATATTGCGGCTGGATTGAGATTTTGCCATAAGCGGTTTTAGGGCGGCCACCATGCAAGTTCTCGTCATCAAATTAAGCTCGCTGGGCGACCTGTTCCATGCGCTGCCGGCGGTGCGCGCGGTGCGGGCGGGTCTGGGCGGCACGGTGGACTGGGTGACCCAGCCCGCCTACGCCGAACTCGTCCGCTGCTTTGACGACGTGCAGCGCGTGCTTGTCTTTCCGCGCCGCGGCTGGCTGGCCGGCGGCCCGGCGTGGCTGCGCGAGTTGCGCCGGGAACGGTACGATCTGATCCTTGATCTCCAGGGCCTGCTGAAAAGCGCCCTGGTTGCCCGCTGCGCCCGCGGAGGACGCCGGGTGGGACCCAGTTTCCACCGCGAAGGCGCGCACGGGTTCTATCACGCCGTGGCCGGGGCGCGGAACAAGGAGCGCCACGCGGTCGAGGAGGTCCTGGACGTCGTCCGGTTCCTCAACCTGCCCGTACCGGCGCCGGAATTCCCGCTGCACGTTCCGCGCGTGGAAGTGGCCGCCGGCCATCCGCGGATCGCACTGATCCCGTGTTCGCGCTGGCCGACGAAAAACTGGCCCGTGCCGCATTTCATCGCGGCCGCCCAAACACTGCGGGCTGAGACCGGCGCCACGTTCTTTCTGGCGGGCGCGCCGGAGGACCGGCCCGCCTGCGCCGCCATCGCGGCGGCGCTGGGCGCAGCGGCGGTGGATCTGTGCGGCCAAACCTCGCTGGTGGAACTTGGCAGCCTGCTGCAGGAAATGGACCTGGTCGTGTCCGTGGATTCCGGCCCGATGCACCTGGCGGCGGCGTTGAACAAGCCGGTGCTGGCGCTGTTCGGCCCGACGGATCCGCGGCGCACCGGCCCGTATGGTCCGCGCCACCGCGTGCTGACCGCCGAGGATCTCGCCTGCCGGCCCTGCTTCGCGGACACCTGCCAGGGCCGCGCGTTGGATTGCATGATCGGCATCACGCCGGAATGCGTGGCGGCCACCGCCGCGGAAATGCTGCGCGCGGCGACCGCCGGATGAAACCGGGTCGCTGTGAGGGCGAGGTTTCCAGCCGAGCCGCTCTTGGCCGACGCAGTGTCCCGCTGCGCCGCAGACCAGAACTCAGAACATGTGTGATAATAACTTGGCCACGATCCTCCGAAGGAAAATGGCCTTTCATCAAGAAAACCGGCGCGTTTGTTCAGGAAATGGAGGGACGCGCTCCGTCGCGTCCGCTTTCCAAGTTGCTAATTCTATTGTTCACAGTTTCGCAGATCCTCGGCAGGCGCGTCTTGGCGGCTTCCGCCGCCAGCCGCATGGCAAACCCCGCAGCGCGGCAGAGCCGCAACCAAAGAATATGGATAGCATTGCGGAGGGCGCTACTGATCGAGCTGCCGGACGGCCTCGTACACGCCGACGACAGTCCGGGCCATGTTGGTGTAGTCGAGTTGGTCCGGCAGATCGCCCAGTTGATGATACCGGGGGTTGCGGAGAAACGAGGTATCCGTGATCATCACCGCCGGAAAGCCTTCCGCCCAGTAGCTCCGATGATCGGAGAAATCAACGCCCGGGATGAAGGCCGGCACGGACGCCGAGTAAACCGGGAGCTCCGTCGCTCCGTGCATGGCCCGCTTGACCGCGCGGAGGAGGGCGCGCTGCCGGGTGTTGCCAATCACGGCGATGAAGTTGCCGGTGGACGGATAGAAGATCCGGAACAGAACGGCTGGATAGGTTTGGCTGCGCGGCTCGTTCCGGAAATAACCGATCATTTCCAGCACGATCACCGCCACCACGGGGCATCGCGTTTCCCGCAGCAGCCGGGCATGCCGGGCGCTGCCCATATCAGGCGTCCCGAAGAACGGAGGCTCCTCGGTGCAGAATGCGACCAGTTCGACCGTATGGTTCAACCGCGTTTCTCCCAATAGTTGCGCCAGGGCGATCAACCCCGCGACGCCGCTGGCGTTATCGTCCGCCCCGGGTGTGTCGGCGCAGGCGTCGTAATGCGCGCCGACCACAATGGTACCGGCGCGGGGCGCGGGAAAGACCGCGATGACGTTCTCGCAGATCCGCCCTTGAACGTCATAAAGCTGGTTGGTGAGCTGCGCGCCGCTGGCGCGAAATTGGTCCCGGATGTAATCGGCCGTCCGGCGAAGATTGGGCCGGTGCAGGAAAGAGCGGGGATAAAATGTCGTGGCCAGCGTGGTGACGTGGTTGCGCAACTGGATCGGGTCCGCCACCGCGGCGGAGGGCTTGTTTTTGGCCAGGCTGGGCTGCGTGACGAACCAGCCGATGAGCGCCAGGGGCGCGACCAGCAGCAGCAGGAACAGCATGGCGATTCTCTTAAGGGCGTGCATGATCCGGATCTCCGCACAAGCGGCAATGCGGCTGGCGCTTGACCGGCACCTCCCGGAACCGCAGCGTCAGCGCGTCAAAGGTCAGCAGGCGGTCGGTCAGCAACTGGCCGAGGCCGAGCAGGAACTTGATGGCTTCCGCCGCCTGGAGGGTGCCCAGCACACCGGGCACCACGCCCAGCGGACCCTGCGGTGACGCGCCGGTTTCCGGCGGCTGCTGCTCAAAGACGCAGCGGTAGCAGGCGGTTTTCCCGGGCAGCACCGTCATGACCTGGCCGTGGAACCGCAGGATGCCGGCGTGCGCATACGGCCGGCCGGCGGCGTGGCAGGCGTCGGCGATGAGAAACTTGGAGGCGAAGTTGTCGGTGGCGTCCACCACGAAATTGAAATCCGCCAGCCGCGCCGCCGCGTTGGCGGCGGTGAAGCGTTCGGGAAACAGGCGCAGTTCCGTCTGCGGGTTCAGCGCGCGCAGTTTCGCGGCGGCAGATTCCACCTTGCGGCGGCCGACGTCGGCGGTGGCATGCAAAATCTGGCGCTGCAGGTTGGAGAGGTCCACCGCGTCGCCGTCCATCAGGCCCAGCGTGCCGACGCCCGCGGCGGCCAGGTACAAGGCCGCCGGCGAACCGAGTCCGCCGGCGCCGATGACCAGCACGCGGCCCGCGCGCAACTTGGCCTGGCCGGCCGTCCCGATTTCCGGCAGCGCCAGTTGCCGCGCGTACCGCTGCTGCTCCTCCGGTGTAAAATCCATGCAACTTCCAGGTTCTGATTAAGCTTCTGTTCGGCAACTGTGATCACTACGAAACACGCGAAAGACGCGAAAAATAAGATGATCAAGCCGATGAAGATCTGAGACCATTGACTACTGACGGATGTCGCTTCTTTCGCGTTTTTCGTAGTTAAACTTCTGAATTCCGTCTCCTGACTTCTGTCTGCTGACAACTGACCTTCCTTCGCCCCTAGCTGCGCTCAGGGCTTCCGCCTTCGTACAAACTACGGCGGACAAGACGGAAGGCAAGCCACTGACTACTGACCAACCACCCGATACACCGCGTCCCAATTTTTGAAAACCGGCTCCAGCCCCCGGGCGCGCAGGGTGGCGCAGAATTCATCCACACCGCGCCGGTCATGGACCTCGAACTGGCCGGTCTCGTCAACCAGCGCCTCAGCCATTCGCATACTGGATGGATCGGACCGCTTCTTCTCCGGAGCGGAACGTGTAAACGTTCCGGAAGCACCCGGAACCGGCTTGCCCTGCGAAGCTTCAGCGAAGCAGGGTGCCGGTTCCGCTCCAGGCGAAGCTATATTACGAATTGCTGCCGGTGCCTGGTCGTAGCCGCCGACGGTGGTGCGGCTGGCGACGCTCATCCGGGAGACACCCACGCCGGCCATGCCGTCGCGGAAGCGCGGCGCTTCGCGCGTGGACAGCGTGAGGTGCGCCTCCGGCAGGCACAGGCGCAGGGCAAAGATCAGGCGCGCCAGGAAGGCATCATCCACCTCGAACGCAGCGTGGTAGCCGCCGACCTCGGGCCGCAGGCGCGGGAACGAGAGGGAATAGCCGGCGCGCCAGTAACGCTTTTCCAGTTCCACGGCGTGCCGGTAGAGGCGGAGCGCGTCGGCGACCGGGTCAGCCAGCCCCAGCAGCACGCCGAGGCCCGCCAGGCGCAGGCCGGCTTCCAGCGCGCGCGCCGGCGCCTCCAGCCGGTTGAGAAAATCCTTTTTCGGACCCCAGCGGTGGACTTGCGCGTAGCGTTCCGCGTCGTAGGTCTCCTGGTAAAGCGTGAGGCCCGTGCAGCCGGCGTCGGCCAGTTGCCGGTATTCGTCCACGGTCATAGGGAAGACTTCGACGGTCACCAGGGCAAAGTGCGCGGCGGCGATAAGTACGCATTCACGTACGTATCCGAAATCCGCCTCGGCCGTGCGCTCGCCGGTGAGCAGCAGGATTTCCTCCAGGCCCATGCGCTTCAGCGCGGCCAACTCGGCTTCGACTTCGTCGAAGGAAAGCTTGCGGCGCGGCTGCTGCCGGTCGGCGGCGAAGCCGCAGTAGGCGCAGCCGCTGGCGCAATGGTTGGACAAGTAGAGCGGCGCGTAGAGCGCGATCGTGCGGCCGAAATGCCGGCGCGTCAGGGTCTGCGCCCGCTGTGCCATGCGCTCGGTGTACGGCGCGGCGGCGGGCGACAGCAACGCGGCCAGCTCGCGCAGGCCCGGCCGCTCGGCGGCCAGCGCGTCCTCGACGTCCGCCGGTCCGCTGGCGCGCACCCGCTCCAGCCACGGCGCCACGTCCAGCCACTCTGGGAAAGCATTCATGCGAGAAGACAGAAGACAGAAGTCAGAATACAGAATTCAGAATGATCGGGAAAAATACCGCTGGAAATCTCAAAGTTCATTGCCGGTTTCTGAATGACAAATGACCACTGACAACTGACAACTAACAACATGCGCAACCACCCCGATCCTATACAGCACCATCGCCTGCATTGCACAGAAACACTCTGCATAAACCTAGGGTGATAGAAACTCCGTCAGCGGACTTGTCGCGCTGGCGGCAGCGCGGCGCGGCATGAGGCCCGCGCGATAGGCGGCGCGGCCGGCCTGGACCGCCTGCGCAAAGGCAGCGGCCATGGCGACGGGCTGATCCGCCGCGGCGATCGCGCTGTTGACCAGCACGGCGGCGCAGCCCATTTCCAGCGCGGCGGCGGCCTCGGACGGCGCGCGCAACCCGGCGTCCACGATCACCGGCACGCGGCTGTGGGCGACGATCAGCCGCAGCATTGCGGCTGTGTCCAGGCCCTGGCCGCTGCCGATGGGCGCGCCGAGGGGCATGACGGAGACGCAGCCCACGTCCTCCAGACGTTTGGCCAGCACCGGGTCGGCGGGGATATACGGCATGACGAGAAAACCCTCGGCGGCCAGGATCTTGGCGGCCGCCAGGGTTTCGACCGCGTCCGGCAGCAGGTGCTGTGGATTGGGATGAATTTCCACCTTGATGAACGGGCTGCCGCTGAGCTCGCGCGCCAGCCGCGCGGCGCGGACCGCTTCGTTCGCGTCGCGCGCGCCGGAGGTGTTGGGCATCAGCGTCACGCCCGGCAGGCGTGACAGCGGGCCGAACAGATCGTCCGACGGCCGTTCGCGATTGAAACGCCGCAGGGCGACGGTGACGAGCTGCGCACCCGACGCCGCGATGGCTTGCACCATCGTTTCAGTGTCCGAAAACTTGCCCGTGCCCAGCAACAGGCGCGAGGCGAACGTGTACGTACCCAGTTGCAGCGCATCGCTCTTCATGTCCATAAATGTTCCAAAGCTTGTTTTTCTGCGAAGATTTATAACCGCCAAGTCGCCAAGGCCGCCAAGCTGAAAGCACTTCCTTCGTTCAGGAAGGGGTGAAGTCGGTTCTGACAACGCACGCCCTTCCATACATGCTGGAAATCTGCGTAATCTGTGAAATCTGTGGATAAAACTCCGTTCATCTTCTTTCGCTTCTTCCGTACTTGGCGATCTTGGCGCTCCTGCCAGGGCAGGACTTTCAGCTTGGCGGTTTCGATCTGGTTTGGTTGCGGCTGCGCCGGACTGCTTTCATCCGCCGCCCGCGAAGGTCAGGACTTCCACCCGGTCGCCGGCGTGCAGTGCCGCCGCCGCGCGTCGGGCCTGAGGCACGACCTCGTCGTTTACCAGCACGGCCACCCGGCCGGCGTCGGCGCCCAGCGCGACCAGCAGCCCGGCCAGTGTGTCGCCTTCCGGCCGCTCCAGCGTTTTGCCGTTGACCAGTAGTTGCATCGTGCTCCAACAAAAAAGCGCCCGGCTGACCGGGCGCTCGTGCCACATCCCTTCGCCGGCATGATCCGGATCAGGTTCAGCGGGTATGATCTCAGTCCTCCTGATCGGAGGACACCCCGGTGCTGACGGAACACTAAGCCACAACCGCCTCCGCGTCAACAGCGGATGCCAATGACAGCTTCCAGCCATTCCCCGCCGCGTCGCGTTCCAGGAGGTAACGGCCCCGCAGCCGTTGGCCGCGCAGCGCGAGTTCGAGGAAATCCGGCTGCGGTTCGCGCAACTCGCCGACGCCGCTGTCCACGCGCGTGACCTGGCCGCGGCCGTTGCTGATCGGGCCTTCGTAATCGAGATAAAGCCGCCGATGGTCCGGCAGGCGGACGCCGCGGAGTGCCTGGCCGGGCACGAGGTCGGCCGGCGACGCGTCGAACTGCCAGGTTGTCAGTGCCGCGCCCTGTTCGAGCAGCAGGTCGAAATGCGTCGGCCCGTGGCCGTCATGGCGCAACAGCGCGAACCGCCGGGTTGGCGTGGGTCTGGCGGCATGGTGCGCGCGCCACACGATCCAGCCGCCGAGGCGCACGCCCAGATAGATCAGCCAGCGCGTCAGCCACGGCACGCCGCCTTCGACCATCGCCTCCCGCAGCAGCCGGTCCGCCTCCACCCGGTCCACGGCCCGCCAGCCGCCCTGGGCGGTGGGCATCTGGGCCTGCCGATAGAGCCAGTCGTGCAGCACGGTGGCGCGGTTGTAGCGGCCCAGCGGCGGCACGAGGGGCCAGAAGATGCGCGGGATGCTCGCGAAATCGGTGATGAAGCCCGCGGGCACGGTCACCAGTTCGCCGCGCCGCGTCCGGTAGCGCAGTTCCTCCAGCAGCCGCCACGTCCGGCCGTCCGGCCGCTCCTCGACCCGCAGCGGACCGAGAAACTCCCGGAGCACACCGGGACTGCTGACGATCATCGGGCCTGGTCCCGCAACCGGTGGATGATCCCTGTAATCGTTGCTCCGCTGATCGGCCGTAACGTCTTGACGGGAGGCGGAAGTTCGAAAACCGACGGCGACTCCAATCGTTCCTCCAGGATCGCCAACACTTCTCGATTCATGGACCGGTGATGCCTTTCGGCTTGGAGTCGCAAGCGTTGATGAATCCCCAGCGGAATACTCTTGACCAGCAAGGCAGCCATGACTGTTTCTCCGTGCGCTTTCTTGATACCAATCTATTACCAATGATGGAATCCAGTCAAG
Source organism: uncultured Lentisphaerota bacterium (assembly GCA_903871765.1). Taxonomy (GTDB): domain Bacteria; phylum Verrucomicrobiota; class Kiritimatiellia; order CAIQIC01; family CAIQIC01; genus CAIQIC01. The sequence goes on along the minus strand of CAIQIC010000127.1, from coordinate 4,665 downwards.
CATCACTTCAGCGCCGGTGGGCTTGTGCTCCAAAGCTTTATCGAGGAGGAATCGCGAAGCACGGCTGGCCGCGGGACGCCCAAGGCTGGCGATCTGGTCATGCGTGTGGGCGGGAGGTGATTGTTTACCACTTTGATCCGGCGCAGGGTCAACTGCCCGCCGAACCGGGGGTGTTCAAGGCGCGAATACGAACTAAATGGTATCGGGTTAACATGACCCTTTACGCAAATGACCTGTTTTCAAGGGTTTCCGAACAGGCGGGGGATAAGTTCGCATTTGATAGCGATTGGCTCCGACGACAGGACTCGAACCTGTAACCTAGTGATTAACAGTCACCCGCTCTACCATTGAGCTACGTCGGAATGGCGTCGAACGCGGAAACTGTAATGCCCGCGGGGGCTAAGTCAAGTCACATCTTCTGCCGGCCCTGCAGCGCCCGGGCCAGGGTGAGCGGGTCCGCATAGGCGATCGCGCTGCCGGCCGGGATGCCCAGCGCCAGCCGCGTTACCCGCACGGGCTGATCGGCGAGCACATGGTGAATGAAGGCCGCCGTGGAATCGCCTTCGACGTCCGGGCTCAGGGCCAGGATGACCTCCGCGATGCCTTCCGCGGCGATGCGCTGCTGCAGCGCCTCCAGCCGGAGCTGGGCCACGCCCTCGCCTTTCATCGGCGAGAGCCGGCCAAGCAGCGCGTGGTAGCGCCCCTGAAACGCGCCGGAGGCTTCGATCTTCTCGATATCCGACGGATCTTCCACCACGCACAGCGCCCGCTGGTCGCGCCGCGGACTCGTGCACCGCGCGCAGGGATTGGCGCCGGCGAGCGTCAAATCGCCGCAGTGGGCGCAGATGACGACGCGTCCGGCGACGTCGGTCAGCGCCGTGCCCAGCTCCCGGGCCAGCCCTTGGGCGTCGCGTGCCAGCCGCACGGCCATGCGCTCCGCCGTGCGCCGGCCCACGCCCGGCAGGCGGCTCAGCGCCGCGATCAGTCTCTCCAGCGGCTCAATCCGGCTCATAGGCGATCAACCCAACCCGGGGATGCCGAGGCCGGCGGTGACCTTGCCCAGTTCCTGCGCGGCCATTTCCTTGGCGGCGCGCAACGCGCCATCCACAGCGGCGGTGACGAGGTCCTCCAGCATGTCCACCTCGGACGGGTTGACCACCCGGGGATCGATCCGAAGACCGGCGAGGGAACCGTCGCCGCGCGCGATGGCCTTGACCATGCCGCCACCGCTGGAAAACTCCACGGTCTTCTGCGCCAGTTCGCCCTGGATCCGCTCCATTTCCTTCTGCATGGAGGCGGCTTGCTTCATCATCTTCATGAAGTTCGGCATGTTCGCTACGCTCCTTTTTCCGCTGAGGCTGGGAATGCTATTCCCGCCCGGCTGGGACCGTCCCAGCAACCGCTTGGCCTTATCCGCGGACGTCGCTGATGTCGCCGTTGAACATTTCCAGCACTTTGTTGACCGTGGGGTGCTGTTCCCATTCCTTCCTGGTCTTGCTCGTCATCGGTCCCGGCGTTGCGGTGTGCCCGGCGGCGGGCGCCGCGGGATGGTCGCAGGGCAGCGTGCCGGCCGTGGGGAGAACGGTGAACTCGACGACGACGTCGCGGCGCAGCAGCTCGGCCAGCGCGCGCTGCACGACCTTCTGGGTGCGCGGCGCATGAACGCTTTCCATTTCCTGCGCGAATTCGGGATCGAATCCGATTACCACGCGGTTGCCCTCCACGCGCAACGGCTTGGCGTCCATGAGGTATTTCTTCGCCAGCATCACGGCATGTCCGACCCGCTCGACGAGTTTGGGCCATTGTTGGGTGAGCAGCGTCACTTCGTCGGGCGCCGGTTGCGCCGCGGTCCCGCCGGCCGCGGTATAACGCGCCGGCGGCTCGGCCACGCCGGCGGCGGTGGGCGCAAGACCTGCCGGCGGCCGGTGGCCGGCGGGGGGTGCTGCGGGCACTGCGGCGGCGCCGGTGGGCGGCGGCGCACCGGCTGGCGAATCAGCGGGCCCGGCGTCGCGGCCTTCTTCGGCGCGGGCCTGCTCGACGGCGCGGAGAATGTCGTCGAGGGAAGCGATCTGCGCGGCCCGGCAGCAGCGGACGAGCGCGATCTCCAGCAGCGTGCGGCGGCTGAGCGCATGGCGCAGGCGGCCGTCGGCCTCCGTAAGCAATTCGACGATCCGCAGCAGGCGGTCGGGCTCCAACCCGGCCGCCTGGGCGCGCAACTGCTGGGTCTGCTCGCCGGTGAGATTGGCCAGTTCCGCCTCCGTCCCGGCATACCGGCACACCAGCAGGTCGCGGAAATGGCCCAGCAGTTCGACGACCACGCGTTGCAGGTCCTTGCCGTGGACATCGAGTTCGGCGACGAGGCGGATGGCCGCGGCCACGTCGCCCTGGAGCAGCGCCCCGGCGAGGGCTTCCAGCGTCTGCCGGGCGACGAGACCGAAGACGGACAGCACGTCGGCTTCGGCGATGTTCCGGCCGCGGAAGGCGACCAACTGGTCCAGCGCACTGATCGCGTCGCGCAGGCCGCCCTCTGCGCCGCGGGCGATGGCCAGGAGCGCGTCCGGCGCAATGGCGATCTGTTCCGCCTGGGCGATGTGCGCCAGGCGCGCGATGATTTCGCGCGGCGCGATGCGGCGCAGATCGAACCGTTGGCAGCGCGAAAGGATGGTGGTCAGCACCTTCTGCGGCTCGGTGGTGGCGAAGAGGAATTTGACGTGCGGCGGCGGCTCCTCGAGCGTCTTCAGCAACGCGTTGAAGGCGGCGTTGGAGAGCATGTGCACTTCGTCAATGATGTACACCTTGTACCGGCTGCGGGCCGGCGCGTAGCGGGCGCTGTCGCGCAGGTCGCGGACCTGGTCCACGCTGTTATTGCTGGCGCCGTCAATCTCGATCACGTCGAGACTGGCGCCGGACATGATTTCCTTGCAGGACGCGCACTGGTCGCACGGCTGGGGGGTGGGCCCCCGGTCGCAGTTGAGCGCCTTGGCCAGGATGCGCGCGGTGGTGGTTTTGCCCGTGCCGCGCGGGCCGACGAAGATGTAGGCGTGGGCCACGCGGTCGGTGGCAAGCGCGTTCTTCAGGGTTTGGGTCACATGCCCCTGGCCGACCACGTCGTCAAATTGTTGCGGTCGCCACTTGCGCGCCAGTACTTCATATGTCATGGCAGCATCCTTACCAGCCAGCGGGCGATGCTGGGCGCCGGGTTCCGCGCTCCGGTTCCGATCCCAACGCCCCCGCCCCCACGATCATGACTCTGTTGCTTGGAAGCCGTGCAGCCCGGGGTTGTCGGTGACCGCGGCAGGGTCCGGCGCAGCGCAACTCAGACCAGGCACCCCACGGCGCCCGGAGATCCTGTCTTACCGCTGCTCCCTTCCGGTCCTGACGGGGTTCGCCAGTCTCCGTCGCATGGGACCCGGCCCTCGACGCTGCTGCCACGCCTTCCCGTTGCCGCCGCCACCGCCGCGCCCGGGCATTCCCTCCTGCTAAAGCGGTTTGCAGGTACAGGGCACCGCTAGCGCCCCAGGTAGCACGGCGCGGATACGTTACCCCGAAGACGGCGTCAAGGAAAGTGCAATATTTGGCGTGCGACAGCGGAACGGATTTGGTACTCTGACCGCCGGAATAACACGGCCTGGAGGCTGGCGGTGAGCGTCACAGGCTGCGCTAATCCGCGGCCAGGCGGTGGGAAAGGATGACCGATCATGACCATCATTGAACCCCATATTCACATGTATTCGCGAACGACGGACGACTATACGGCGATGTTCCGCGCGGGCATCCGCGTGGCGGTGGAGCCGTCGTTCTGGCTGGGCGCGTCGCGGCGCTACGCCGGCACGTTCTGGGATTACTTCCAGCTCATCCTCGACTTCGAGACCGGCCGGGCGAAACGGTATGGCCTCGACCACTATGCCGCGGTGTCGGTCAACCCGAAGGAGGCCGAGGACACCGGGCTGGCGCACGCGGTGCTCGACGGCCTGGAGCCGTACCTCGAACACCCGCGCTGTGTCGCCATCGGCGAGATCGGTTTCAACAAAATCACGCCGGCCGAGGAGGAAATTTTCCAACGGCAGCTCGAGATCGCCAAACAGCGCCGGATGCTGGTGATCATCCACGCGCCGCATGACACGCCGGAGGTCAGCAAGCGCAAGGGCGTCGCGCGCACCCTGGACATCCTGCGCGAGCTGAATTACGAAGACAATCGCATCATCCTGGACCACAACACCGAGCAGACCATGGATCTCAGCCGCACCCGGCCGGTGTGGTGCGGGCTGACGGTGTACCCGTATTCCAAGCTCAACCCGGAGCGTGTGGTGGACATCCTCAAGCGGTGGGGGCTGGAACAGGTGCTGGTCAACAGCTCAGCCGACTGGGGCGTCTCCGACCCGTGCAGCCTGCCGAAGGTTGCCCGGTTCATGCAGCAGCAGGGCTTCACGGCGCAGCAGGTGCAGCAACTGCTGTTCGACAACCCCCTGGCGTTCTACAGCCAGTGCGACAAGTTCAAGCCCAACCTGGAGCTGCCGTGCCAGGATCCCGCCGTGTATCAGCGTTGACGCCGCGCCGCGTCAGCGTCCGCCGGCCGGCGAAATGCCCTGTAGCCGCCGGCGCAGCAGGTCCAGCGCGAGTTGGCTGCTCCAGTGCTTGATCGCGTCCCGGACGCCGGGGAAACCG
>CAIQIC010000126.1 GCA_903871765.1 uncultured Lentisphaerota bacterium | reverse complement strand
CCCGCGGCTTTGTCGGTCGGCATGCCGGTCGAGACCCAATGTCTCGTTCCGGCTCGGACCGCCAAGCCGCGGGCTTTTTTTCGAGGCTTCAGGGGAAAGGCTTCAGACTTCAGGCTTCAGGCTACAGGGGGAGGCATCAGTCTGTTGCCGAGCCCGATCTGTTTCTTCACCGGAAGCCTATTGGGCCTGTTGCCCAATTGTTAATTTAGACAGTTTTCCATTTGGTATCCCGTGGTGCCGGTTTTATATAGGAAGCAACGGTATGGAGACCGGCCATGATGGGACAGCGACAACGGATCGAGACCAAATTGTTCTACAGCAATCTCAGCCTGGACAGTCGCGTGCGGCAGGATAACCCGCTGCGGCAAGTCAAAGCCGCCATAGACTTTGACTTCGTCCGGGCGGCGGTCAGGCCACTTTACGGCCGGCGAGGCAACCCGTCGGTCGATCCGGCTCTTCTCATGAGGCTGATGCTTCTGCTGGTTTTGGAGAACGTCGCCTCCGAACGTGAACTTATGGGCCGAATGTCCGAGCGGCTGGATTGGATGTGGTTCTGCGGTTACGACTGGGATGACACGATTCACAACCACAGCGTAATCTCCAAGGCCCGTCGTCGCTGGGGCGTCAATGTCTTCACCGAACTGTTCCAGTTGGTGCTTCATCAGTGCATGGAGGCGGGGCTCGTTGACGGCCGGACACTTCACGTCGACGCCAGCATTCTTAGCGCAAACGCCGGCAAGAGCACGATTCATCCGGTGTTTCGCGTGGCGGCCGGCGCTTTGTACGAGCGACTGGACAAGGAGGTTGACGCCGAGTTGGAGCCTGCCGCCGCGGCCGGCGACGACCAGGGCGAGCCGACAACTGCCGTCGCCAGCAGTGACGATCCGCCGCCCGCGGGCACGCTGGTCAGTACGACAGATCCCGACGCCCGGCTGACTCGCAAGTACGGGCAGACGATCCTGGGTTACAAGGATCATCGCGTCGTGGACGACCAAAGCGGCGTCATCACGGCCACGGTGACCACGGACGCGGCCACGGCCGATTCGCACGTGCTCGACGAGGCGCTGGATCAGCACGAACAGAATGTCGGAAGCTCGCCGCGAACGGTGGTGGCTGACAGGGGCTACGGCACGGCCAACGTGTACGAGTCGATGGCTCAGCGAGAGATCACGCCATGCATTCCTCATCAGAATCACAAGGGCGGCAAAGGCGTGGGGATATACGAGGCCAGAGACTTTCATTACGACGCGGATCGTGACGCCTACCTTTGTCCGCAGGGACAGTGGTTGCGTCGCTACAGCACGACAAAAGAAGGCAGCGGGCGATACCGTGCCGCCAAGGGCGCCTGTGCGGCTTGCCCTGCAAGATCGCTGTGCACCAACGCCAAAGATGGTCGCCGGTTGACCCGCCATGTTGGTCAGGAATGGATTGACTGGGCGGACGGTTGTTACAGCCGGGAGCATAGACGCCGGCTGGGCAAACGGCGAATGTACCGGTCGGAGGGCTCGTTCGCCGACGCGGCCAACAACCACGGGTACAAACGTGCGCGATGGCGTGGCTTGGCTGGGATGACCATTCAGAATCTGCTGGTAGCGGCCGCACAGAACGTGCGCAAGCTCCTGCGAGCGTGGCGGAGAAAGCCGATAACGGAAATGTGTGCCTTCAAAGCCAGCGGTTTTCATCGTATATGCGACCAGTTGGTTCGTCATTTGGCGTCTATTACGGGTCAGCAGGCCGTCGTGGAGGCCTGTCCGACGTGCTGAGCGAGCAAAACACATAATCCACCCGTTCCGGTTCGCTATGAATCTGAATGGGCAATTGGGCAACAGGCCCTGAAGTCTGAAGCCTCTTTCTTCTTCTTTGTCTGAAGCCTCTCTGTTCATTTCTTGGCTGCCTGTTGCTGCTGCATGACGCGTATGACCTCCTGGACGCTGGTGGTCCCGTCCATGACTTTCTGCATGGCCATCTCCTGGAGGTAGAGCATCTTGTTCTTTCGGGCCGCGGTGCGGATCTGCGCGACGGTGGCGCCGTCGATGATGAGCTGGCGGGTCTCGGTTGTCAGCTTGAGCAGCTCGAAGACGGCGATCCGCCCCTTGTAGCCGCTGCCTTGGCATTCGGG
>CAIQIC010000125.1 GCA_903871765.1 uncultured Lentisphaerota bacterium | reverse complement strand
GGTCAGCGGAAAATCCGGATGATGCCAGTCGCACACGGAATAGTAGGTGCCGAAGCCGAGCCCCTGCCGCTTGCAGGCGGCGGACAATTCCTTGACCACGTCGCGATGGAAGGGCGAGTTCATGATGTTGAAATCGGTCTGCTTCGTATCCCAGAGACAGAAGCCGTCGTGGTGCTTGGTGGTCAACACCATGTACTTCATGCCGGCAGCCTTGGCGGTGGCCACCCAGGCCGCGGCATCAAAGTTGGTGGGATTGAACTGTTTGTAGAGATTGTCATACACCGGGATTGGCGTCTGGTCGCCGCGCGACCAGCCAATTTCCTGACCGGTGAGGCTCACCGGACCCCAATGAATAAACATGCCGAAACGCATATCCTGCCACCGCTGGAGCGCGGCGGGAGCGGGTCTCATCCACGGCGCGGCGTCGTCCGAGGACTGCGCCCATGTTCCCGCGCAGCAGGCGCCAACCAGGGCCAGCGTTACAATCTTGATGTTTTGCATTTTATTTTCCTTTCGTCGGTCACTAGGTCAACAGCGGCAGCAGTCGGTCCACCGTGGCGCGGATGGCGCCGGCCTTGTCGCGCACCACGTTCGCGGCGCGCGCGCCCATGGCTTGGCGGGCGTCGGGATCGGCCAGTAACTCGCCGATCGCCGTCGTCAGGGCCGCGGCATCGGGCACCTGCACCAGCGCTCGCGCCGCGAGAAAATCGGGGACGATGCTTTCGAAGTTCTCCATGTGGGGCCCCACAAGCACGGGCTTGGCGCACAGCGCCGGCTCAATGATGTTCTGGCCGCCGTGGCGGGTCAGGCTCTTGCCGACGAAGATCACATCGGCGACGGCGTAGAAAAACCGCAACTCGCCGGTGGTGTCCACCAGGAACACGTCGGGGCGCGCCGCGGCGGCCGGCGCCGGGAGGTCGGATCGGAGCACAACCCGCAGTCCGCGCTGTTCGATTTCCTTGAGCACCTCCGCGCGGCGCTCGGCATGGCGGGGCACGAGCACCAGCGCCAGGTCCGGAAACCGGTCGTGGAGCACGCGCCAGGCATCGAGCAACACGGCTTCCTCGCCGGGCCAGGTGGAACCGCCGAGCAGCAGGGGGCGCTCATCCGCGAAGCCGGCGGCGCGCAGTGTGGCGCGCGCCAGCAAAGCGCCGCCGTCGCCGGCGGGCGCGAGATCGTACTTGGCGCTGCCCAGGACCTGCACGCGGGCGGCGGGGGCGCCGAGCTCGAGCAGCCGCTGCGCGTCCGCCGCGCCCTGCGCACAGAACAGGTTGACGCCGGCGAGCAGACGGCGGGTTAACGGTTTCAGCAGGCGATAGCCGCCATAGGAATGCGGCGAGATGCGGCCATTGATCATGGCCACCGGCACATTCCGCCGGCGGGCGCCCCGGACGAGGTTGGGCCAGAGCTCGTTTTCGATCAGCAGCAGCGCGCGCGGCTGGATCAAGCGCAACACGCGCCGTGTGATCAAAGGGAAATCCAGCGGAAAGTAGATAAGCACATCGCCCGCCGCGAGCTGCCGTTGCGCCACGGCATGGCCGGTGGAGGTGGTGGTGCTCAGGACGCAATGCAACCCCGGCTGGCGGCGGCGCAACTCCGCGATCAGCCGCAGGCCCACGCCCACCTCGCCGACACTGACGGCATGGACCCAGACCCGGCCGCCCGCGGCCAGTTGCGCGCGCACCCCCGGCGCGTAGCGGCCGAACCGCTCGAGAAAATTCCGCGCATAGCCGCCGCGCCGCGCCATGCGCCACAGGAAGCGCGGCAGCATGACCAGAAAGCCGAGCACAAAAAAAATGTTGTATAAGAACCACAGCATAGGCGTCCGCTGACCTGCGCGCCGCGGCCCTGCCAATCACCGGCCACCGCGCACAACGGACGTGGAAACCTTCCTTGAACTCCGCCGCCATGTCGAGCATTTTCTCCCGGAGCCGGAATACGATGGGGGAGAGAGGGTTCAGGGTTCAGGGGCAGAAGTCATTGGTCATTCGTCATTGGGCGAGGACCATTGGAAGGTGCCAGCAGGAGG
>CAIQIC010000124.1 GCA_903871765.1 uncultured Lentisphaerota bacterium | reverse complement strand
TTATACTCTATGTTACTCAATGAAAATCCGAGGCAAAATCGAGGAGAATCCATGATCAGGAAAGACGGCCGGGCTAATAACGAACTTCGCCCAGTCACAATAACCACCGGCTTCCAGCCTTACGCCGAAGGCTCGGCGCTTATCACATTGGGCGATACCAAAGTCGTATGCGCAATCAGCCTTGAGAACCGCGTGCCGGCCTTCTTAAAAGGCAAGGGGAGGGGTTGGATCACCGCCGAGTACGGTATGCTCCCCCGCTCGACCACGACGCGGATCTCCCGCGAGGACAGCCGCAGCGGCGGCAGAACAAAAGAGATACAGCGCCTCATAGGCCGCTCGCTGCGGGCGGTTGTAGACCTCGATGCGCTCGGAGAACGCATGCTCATGGTCGATTGCGACGTGCTCCAGGCTGACGGTGGAACAAGAACAGCCGCCATCACCGGCTCATACGTCGCATTAGTCCAGGCGCTGAACACCATGATATCGAAGGAGCTTATTGCATCGAGCCCGATCAAGTGCGCAGTAGCAGCGACGAGCGTGGGCGTGGTCGCCGGCGAGGAACTCCTCGACCTGTGCTACGACGAGGATTCGTGGGCGGAGGTGGACTGCAACGTGGTGATGACAAGCGAGGGCAAGTTCGTCGAAGTCCAGGGCACAGCAGAAGAAAACCCGTTCACGAAACAGACCATCGATACGCTCCTGGCGATGGCGGAGAAAGGTATCAAGCAACTGTTCACGGTACAGCAAGCGGCAGTGGACAGCCTCAAGAGGTGAACAACTGTGTCTGACGGCGCGCTCACCGGCTTAACGGTGCTGGACCTCTCCAAAAATATCTCAGGCCCCTATTGCACAAAGCTTCTCGCCGATTACGGCGCAGAGGTCATCAAGATTGAAAAACCCCAAACCGGAGACGCCAGCCGCCACCCAGGCCCATTCCCAGATGACAATCCCGATACAGAAAAAAGCGGCCTCTTCTTATTTCTAAACACAAGCAAGAAGGGCATCACGCTGGATATCGAGAACGAACTCAGTCGCGATATCTTCAAACGACTGGTAAAGCAAGCCGACATCGTAGTGGAGAACTCCAAACCGGGGACGATGAAGAAACTCGGACTGAATTACGAAGCGTTAGCCGATATAAACCCCAAACTGATAATGGCATCCATTTCATATTTCGGGCAGACAGGTTGCCACCATGATTGGAACGGCGCGGACATCGTGGCTCAAGCGATGGGCGGGTTGATGCACCTGACCGGCGAGCCCGGCCGGGAGCCGCTCAAGCTCCCGCTTTCGCAGGCTGAGTTCCAGGCAGGGCTCAACGCGGCCGTCGCCATACTCTGCGCCGTTTACTATCGCGACATGACCGGCGAGGGGCAATACATCGACATATCCGTTCAGGAAGCCGTCACCTCCATCCTGGAAGGGACAATCAGCACGTACAGCTACAGCGGCCATGTGCTAAATCGCACCGGGGCGCGCCACCACTACAAATGCCCGGCGACAGTAATGAAAGCTAAGGATGGATATGTCCACATAGAGGCCGGAGCATATTGGGATCA
>CAIQIC010000123.1 GCA_903871765.1 uncultured Lentisphaerota bacterium | reverse complement strand
TTTCTTCCATGATCTGCAGGTGCAGGTGTCGTACTGGCATAAGACCGATCCCTGGCCCCTGCCGTATAAGCAACAGCCCGAACAACTGACGCGCGTTCTGGCCAAGTTGAGGAACAAACAGCCGATCAAGCTGGTGGCCCTGGGCGACAGCATCACGCAGGGATTCAATGCTTCAGGCTTCAAGGAATCCTTTGCGCCGCCCTATCAGCCCTGCTATCCGCAGTTGGTCGCGAACACGCTCCAGAAGCGTTTTGGCACGACGGTGACGTTGGTCAATTTCGGCGCCTCCGGCGCGGAAGCCGGCTGGGGGGTTGAGATGGTTCCCAAGGTGACGGAGCAGAAGCCGGACCTGGTCATCCTCGCCTTCGGGATGAATGACGGCGGGGGTTATGATACGAAGATGATCAAAATGCGCAATGATGTCATGTCTGCCAATCCTGACGCCGATATCGTGCTGGTCTCGCCCATGACCATGAATCCGCGCTTTGCCGGAGCCGATGGCTTCCTCTGGAAAGCCAAGATATTGGGCGGGCTGGTAACCAATAATGTGGCGCTGGCGGATGTGACGACGCCCTGGCTGGAAATCCTCAAGAAGAAGAACTTCTCCGATCTGAGCGGCAACAACGTCAACCATCCAAACGATTTCGGGCACCGTCTCTATGCCCAGGTCGTCTTGCAGCTGTTCCCGCTCACACCTGAAACAAAGAATTGACCCGTTGAAAGGGACTGACCATGAAACGTGAGCGGATCTTGATTACGGTACTGATGGGACTGCTCACGTCGAGCGTGATCCGCGCGGGGGATACTCTGGGCCGAAAGTTTGCAGAGCCCCCGGCGTCGGCACGGCCGTGGGTCTATGCGTTCATCGTGGATGGCAATCTCTCGAAGGAGGGGATTACGGCGGACCTGGAAGCGATGAAGCGGGCTGGAATTGGCGGTTTGCTGGTCTTTGACGGAACTCAACAGATGCCGCCCGGCCCGGCCAGGTTTATGAGCCCGTTGTGGCTGGATCTTTTCAAGCATCTAGTCGCTGAAGCCAAGCGACTGGGTTTGGACGTGAGCATCAACAATGATGCCGGTTGGGCCGGCAGCGGGGGCCCGTGGAATACGCCGGAGAATGCCTGTCAGCGCGTGGTGTGGACCGGTATGCAGGTCACCGGGCCAAAGCAGCTGGATGTCTCTGTACAGCGGCCTTTCATGAACTTGAATCACTACCGCGACATCGCCCTGCTGGCCTTTCCCACGCCCAAAGGCGATGAGGAGGGCAAGGGCTATCGCATCGAGCATTACGGTTCGACGAAGAGTTTCGGCGGGCAGGAAGACTACGCCGATTCGGTCGGCCAACCCCGGCGGGTGCTGACCAACCCCAAGTGGCCGGTGATAGACCCAGCGTTGTGCGTGGCGCGGGACAAGCTCGTGGACTTGACAGGCAAGCTCGATGAAAAAGGCAACCTGCAGTGGAATGTGCCGGCGGGCAACTGGACGATCATGCGGTTTGGCCACACGCCGACCGGAGTCAAAAACCGTCCCACGACGCCCGAAGGCGAAGGCCTGGAGTGCGACAAGCTGAGCAAAGCCGCCATGGACGCGCATTTCGCCGGCTTTGTGCAGAAGCTGATCGACGCGGTGGGCCCGGAGGCCGGGAAAACCTTCGGCGCCACGCATATCGACAGTTGGGAAGTCGGCACGCAGAACTGGACGCCGCTCATGCGCCAGGAATTCCTCAAGCGTTGCGGCTATGACCTGCTGCCGTTCCTGCCGGCGCTCACCGGTCGGGTGGTGGACAGCCTCGAACTCTCCGAACGCTTCCTCTGGGATTTCCGCGAGGTCATCGCCCAGTTGATGATGGAGAATTATGCGGGACGATTGCGCGAGCTGGCCCACCAGCACGGGATGCAGTTGAGTATCGAAGCCTACAACGGCCTGTGCGATGAATATCGTTATGCCGGTCAGGCTGACATGCCGATGGGCGAGTTCTGGATGCACAATGCCGCGTTCGGGCCTGAATGGGTGCCGCGCATGGCCTCGGCGGCCCATACCTACGGCAGGAATATCGTGCCGGCCGAGTCGTTCACCAGCGGCGATGACCGGTGGACGTTCCATCCGGCGACGTTCAAGATCGCCGCCGACTGGGCGTTCAGCGAAGGCATCAACCGCCTGGTCTTCCACCGCTTTGTCATGCAGCCGTGGACCAACCGCGCGCCGGGCGTGACGTTCGGCGTCATCGGCTCGCATTTCGACCGCACCCAGACCTGGTGGGAACAGTCCCGAGCGTGGAATGAATATTTGGCGCGCTCCCAGTTCCTGCTGCAGCAGGGCGTGTTCGTGGCCGACATCTGCTTCCTCGCGCCCGAAGGCGCGCCGGTGCAGATCGATTATCCGATACCCTCAACTCAGCGGGGCGGCGAATGGCCGGAGCGGCCCGGTTACAACTTCGACGGGTGCGCGGCGGAAGTGCTGTTCAAGCGCATGACCGTCAAGAGCAGGATGCTCACCCTGCCGGAAGGCGGGCAATATCGCCTGCTGGTGTTGCCGTCCTACAATGCCGATAATCAGCCGGTGTCGATTTACGGCGGCTTCGAAGGCGGGCAGTATGGCGGTGCGATCTATCAGCGGCCAATCCCCGCGTTTGAAACCATGACGCCGGCGGTGCTGCAGAGGATCAAGGAATTGGTCAAGGACGGCGCTACGATTCTCGGTACGCGGCCGCTGAAGTCGCCCAGCCTGATCGGCTATCCGCGCTGCGATGCGGAGATCCAGCGGCTGGCCGACGAACTATGGGGAAAAGACGCTGGCGCTTCCGGTTCCGGCGAGCACGCGTTCGGCAAGGGCCGGGTGGTCTGGGGCAGTACGCCGGAGAAAATTCTTGCCGGCATGAACGTGCCGCCCGATTTTGACATGGAGGCGAACCTGAAAGGCAAGGTTCGGTTTGCCCATCGGCGGATGCCGGATGGCGCCGATATTTACTTTGTCGCCAACAAGCGGGATGAAGTCGTGAGCGGCGCATGCCTGTTTCGCGTGAGCGGCAAATGTCCGGAGTTGTGGCAGCCGGAGACAGGGCGGATCGAGCGCATGGTGGCTTTCAGCGAGCCCAATGGTTGTGTGCGCGTGCCGTTGCGACTGGAGCCGACCGAGTCGGTCTTTGTGGTGTTCCAGAAGAGAAGTCAGAAGCCAGCCTCCTTCGCCAAGGCTACGGCGGCCAAGGAAGTCAGAAGTCAGAAGTCAGAATCCAGAATCCAGAATGAGAAGAATTTCAAGGAGTTCAAGGCGGTAATGGAGATTGACGGGGCTTGGGATTTGCGTTTTCCGCCGAACTGGGGAGTGCCGGAGAAGGTGACGCTGGACAAGCTGATTTCGTGGAGTGAACACGCTGACACCGGGGTGAAATATTTCTCGGGTACGGCCGTTTACTCCAAAACGATCAATATTCCCGCGAACCTGACAGGGAAAGACAAGCCGTTGTACCTGGATCTTGGCAACGTGGCTGTGATCGCCGAAGTAAAGCTTAACAGCAAAGCCCTTGGCATTCTGTGGAAACGGCCGTTCCGGGTGGACGTGGCCGCGGCGGCGAAAGCCGGTGACAACGCGCTCGAAATACGAGTCGTCAATCTCTGGCCGAACCGTCTCATCAGAGATTCCGGTTTGCCGGAAAATGAACGTCTGACCTGGAGCACCTGGAATCCGTATAAATCAACAGATCCGCTGCTGCCATCCGGCCTGCTCGGGCCGGTGCGCTTAATGACTGCGGAATAGGCCGGCGCATATTGATTCAACATAAAGAGAAACCATGACGAAACAAAAAGGGAGCACCATGATAAAGCAAATGCGAATGGGGTTGATGTGTGCGGTGCTGGTGGCAGGGGCCGTGGTCAGGCGGGCAGAGGCGGCAACGGCCGATGATCCCACCGGGATCATCAAGCAGCCCATCCCGGACAAGACCGTCGTGTTCACGTTCGACGACGGCTGTGCCAGTCACGCGACCGTTGCGGCCCCGATCCTTAAGAAACATGGTTACAACGGCACGTTCTATGTCTCGGACGCCTATGGGTTCCGCGAGCGCAAGGATTGGTATATGACGTGGCGTCAGATAAAGGGCCTGTCCGATGATGGCTTTGAGATCGGTAATCACACCCGGGGACACGGGCAATTATCGCTGACGGATGTCGGGGGTTGCCAGGCCTATGTGTGGACCCTCGAGGACGAAATGATTGCCAACAGGATCCCCAAGCCGACGACCTTCTGCTGGCCTTTCTACGATGTGAATCCGAAGTTCTACCCTCTCCTGAGCAGTTGGGGGTATATTTTCGCAAGAGGTGGATATGGCCGCACGTATCGACC
>CAIQIC010000122.1 GCA_903871765.1 uncultured Lentisphaerota bacterium | reverse complement strand
GTTTTTTGACGGTGGTACAGGCTACAAAAGAAGCGGGAAAAGGCGGGTTGACAACGGGTGGGGGCGGGAGTACATTGATTCGTGGAAGAGGGGAGGCGGATCATGAGCCGGTTTTGGTGCAACGCGGTGGGAGTGCTGAAAGCCACGACATTACGGGCGCTGGAGGCGCGGGTGAGCCAACGGGCACGGTCGGTGGTCGACGGCTGGGCGGGATCCAACCCCCGACAAGTGAAGGCGTGGGAGGCGGACGGATCGCTCCAACAGCGGGCGCTGGAGGCCCAGGAACAGGCGGAACAGGCGGTGGCGGCGGCACAGCAGGCGGGGCAGGGCAACCTGCCGGAGAGCGAAATGTACCAACTGTACGGCGGCCCGGACCTGAAACTCAGGTAAGCGGCTCGGACTATGTCATTACGCCAGCCGATCAAATCGGCGTCGGCGGACTCAAGCAGAAATTCGCCGACAACCTCGCGGCGATTGAACTCCTGCGCAAGATCGAAGCCGAAAAGCGCCCGGCGACCATGGCGGAACAACGCATCCTGGTCCGCTATGTGGGCTGGGGCGGCCTGAAAAATGCCTTTGTTGCCGGGGCGACCGGCTGGCAACGGGAATACGCTCGGCTCAAGGATCTGCTGACGCCGGAGGAATACGAAGCCGGCAAGCGGTCCATCCTGGATGCGCACTACACCAGCCCGACGATCATTACCCACGGCATCTACGCAGCCCTGCAGCGCTTCGGTTTCCCGGGCGGCAAGCTGGTCGAAGGCGGCATGGGCCTGGGCCACTTTTGGGGACTGCTGCCGGAAGAACTGCGCGGCCGGTCCACCTACCTGGGCGTCGAACTGGACCCCATCACGGCACGGATCGCCAAGCTGCTCTACCCGCAGGCAACCATCCACAACCGCGGCTTCCAGGATGCGGACCTCACGCCAGGCACGTTCGACGCCACGGTGGGCAACCCGCCCTTCGGCAGCCAGAGCATCTTCGATCCGAAATTCAAGGCGCACAGCAAATTCTCCATCCACAATTATTTCCTGGCCAAGCAGATTGAACTGCTGCGGCCAGGGGGCGTGGCGGGCTTCGTGGTGAGCCGCTACTTCCTCGACGCGCAAGATCCGGGCGCGCGCGACTTCATCGCAAAGCAGGCGCGTTTCCTCGGGGCGATCCGGCTGCCGAATAACGCCTTCAAGGAAAACGCCAACACGGAAGTGGTCACGGATTTGGTGTTCTTCCAAAAACTGCCGCCGGGCCAGGCCGATCCCGAGGCCGCTGACTGGACCGGGACCGCGGACTACACGAGCGCCGGCGCGACCTGGCCGGTCAACAAATGGATTGTGGATCATCCGCAAAACATCCTGGGCGAGATGACCAAGACCGCGCACAAAGGGCTTTACGGCAAGGACGAACTCACCGTCAACCCCAGCCCGACCGAAACCCTGCCCGATCAACTGGACAGCGCCGTGGAGAGTCTGCCGCAAAACATCTACCAGCCGGCGGACGACGGCGGCCGGCTGACGAAACCTGAAAGCGTTCCGGAACCCGCCGCGGCCGGCGCTACCGATGTGCCCGACGTGAAGGTGG
>CAIQIC010000121.1 GCA_903871765.1 uncultured Lentisphaerota bacterium | reverse complement strand
TCATTCCATCGGGCATTTCAGAACCCCGCCGCGTTCGGCGGTTACGAGCCTCTGAGCGTTTTCGACTTCGCAGCGGCGGGGGCTGCTGCGATGGCCGGTCATCCGGTTGCAGCGGCAAGCCCGTTGATCCGTCCATGGTTGCGCGGCGTAACGCTGTCTCCGGCGCGGCAACGGCGTATGGTTTCCCCCGCCGGTCCGCCGGTCAGCCCGCTCCCGATGTTGACCGATCCTGGTTTTCAATCGGTAGTGCAGCCGAACTCGGCTGACGCCGCTACCACAGGGATGACCCCATGAGCGCCAACGGATCAAAGCCCAGCCTGCACAGGGACTTGGACGAGATGTTTCATTCCTTGATGCAGGAGTGCGGGGTGTCTACAAGCGAGGCAGGACCGGCAGACGGCGGGGTTCCTTTGTCCTTCCGGGACAGGCTGGACCTGTTCAAAGCCGGGATCACTTATCTGGCCACGAAAAACAAGGTTGAAGCTGATGTCCCAAGCGATGACGCATTCGGAAGGCTACGCGCCGGGTACAACCGTGGAGCGGGAAGGGGTAGTGGCAGTGCTGCCGCGTCGAACGGTGCCAGCGGAAACGCTTAGCGCGCCCGTCGCGCCGCCCCAGGCCGCGCCACAGCCCGTCGCGCCCACCGCCCCGACACAACCAGCCGCGCGCAGCCTTTCCCGGTCTGACGCCGCGTTTGTGGGCGTTCTGGGCGCCATCACGGCTCTGCTTGCCGCGCGGTTTCTGCTGCTGCTTTCGATCATCGGCGGATTCATCCTGGCGAACTCCGCCATGGCGACCGGCACATACACGGGCCTGTCCATCCTGATCGCCTATGCCGTCCTGATCGTGATCCCGCTCGTTTACCTCGACATCGAAACTCACCGGAGGGGCGCTCGGTAATGACCGTCCCTGCGCTGACCACCTATTCGGCCGGGATCGGGGCGTTTTCCTCCGATTGGGGAAACACGGTCGTTCAAGGCGGCGCGCTGCTGGCGGACCTTCGCGGCTTCCAGGGCCTGTCGAACATGACGGTCTGGATGGTTGGCACCACGGCGCAGGGCGATGGCGGGCAAGGCATGTTCGTCTGGAACGGGTCGGCCACGACGGCGGACGATGGCGGTGTGACGGCAATCGCGGTGTCCGGGGTGACGACGGGCCGGTGGATGCGGCAGATCGCCAATTCCTCGACGGTCATCATCAGCGGCTTGGCCGCGACAACCCGAAGCCTGCAATACCTGACCGGCGCACTGACGCGCTGGAACCTGTTCACCAACAATTCGCCGGAAACCGGGGCCAATGCCGGGTCGAACCTGGAACTCTGGCGGTATTCGGATGCGGGCGCCGCAATTTCTCAGGTGATGTGGTTCAACCGCGCAACCGGCGCCGTCACCGTAACCGGATCGCTGGCCTTGGGCACGCCGCTGCCACCGGCCTCGGGCGGCACGGGGCTGACGGCGCCCGGCACCAGCGGTAACGTATTGACCAGCAACGGGACGGTTTGGGTTTCTTCTTCCCCTTCCTCTTCCGGGGGGCTGCCTGTTATGAGAGCGCTAACAGCGGGCACGCTTTACACAGCCCCCACCGGGTTAAAAGCGCTTCGAGTTTTCGTCTCGGGCGCGACGGGGGGCCAGTCTTCCGGCACAGCCAGAGGTGGAAACGGCGGTTCTGGTTATTCGGAAAAATACTACTCGTCTCCTGCCAGCACTTACGCCTACGCAATCGGTGCCGGAGGGTCCACGGCTGGCGGCGCCGGGGGCACGTCATCTTTTGACGTGATTACGGTTACTGGCTCGGCGGGCGTTACTTCCTCCACGGGGGGCGCCGGGGGCGTCGGTTCTGGTGGAGATTTCAACGCAACGGGCGGGACTGGCGGGAATGGCGCCACTTTTGGCAGTAGCGCTTATGCCGGTGGTGGCGGTGGCGCCGCTGGGTCCAGGGCGGGGAATGGATTTGCTGGCGCCGCAGGGGTGGCTACTGGCGCTAGTTCCGGCACTGCCACTGGCGGAGGTGGCGGCGGCACTGGGGCCGTAGGCTCTGGCGTTACCGGCGGCGCCGCTAAAACTACCCTTTCAGCTACCGCAATTAGCGTTTTTGACGCATCGGCACCCTTCACCTTCAGCGCGGGCAGCAATGGGTCCATAGGCGTGTTCGTTGCGGGCTGCCCCGCCAACTTCCCTGGCTCTGGGC
>CAIQIC010000120.1 GCA_903871765.1 uncultured Lentisphaerota bacterium | reverse complement strand
GTCCAGATACTTCTCGTGCGCGGGCGGCCGGTGCTCCGGAATGGTTGTATGTCGCCCTTTCTGATAGCTGCGCTCGTGTACGGCGACGCGCCGTGACTTGCGAAACAACTCGACGCCGGTGCGGGTATAGCGGGCTATCACCTCTTGGCGGATCAGCGTATAGGGCACACTGTAGTAGTGCCCGTCCACCTCCACGTGATAATCGATGTTTACGCCGACCTTCTTCCACTCGGCCAACTCATACCGTCGCTCGGGCAAGGGCTTGAGAACCGCCCGTTCCAACTTCTCGAAACCCTCCTTCCGATTACCCGGCAACTTCTTGAACGGATGCTCGTTCAGCCGGTTCAACAGGCGTCGAACCGCCGCGTTGACTTCCCCGAAAGAGAAGAACTTCTCGTCGCGCAGGGCCGCCAGGATCCAGCGTTCGGCGATCAGCACCCCGCCTTCGACCTTGGCCTTATCTCTCGGCTTTCGAACACGCGCAGGAAGCACGGCGAACCCGTAGTATTCGGCCATTTCCTGGAAGGTGAGGTTGAGGTCAGGATCGTACCAGCCTGGCGAAGTCACCAGCGCCCTGGGGTTATCGGGCACCACGATTTTCGGCACGCCGCCGAAGAACTCCAAGGCGCGAACCTGGGCGCCGATCCAGTCGGCCAACGTCTCGCCTGGTGTTACTTCCGCGTAGGTGTAGTTGCTGCATCCCAGAACGGCGACGAACAGGTGACCCTGCCGAATCTCTCCGGTCAGCGGATCATGAATCGGGATCGTATCGCCGGCAAAGTCAATGAATAGCTTCTCGCCGGCGCGATGCTCCTGCCGCAGGCTGAGAGCCTGCTTCCCCAGCCAGTTCCGGTAGAGCTGACAGTACTGACTGTAGCTGTATCCGTCCGGCGTGTGGCCCCGGTACTCTTCCCACAACAGCTGTAGCGTCACGTGCGGACGCTTCATCTCGTTGCGGATGTACACCATGTTCAGGGCTGGCGGCGGGATGTTTCCCGCGTCGTCACGGACGGGAAACAGCAACGCGTCCAGCCGTTCTTCGTCCATCTCTTCCGGCAACGGCCAGCCCAGACCCGCCACCCGCGCCCGCCCCAGATAATCCGACACGGTACTCCGGGCCAGGCAACAACTACTCGCAATCTTCCGAAACGACAACTTCCGCTCCAGGCTCAGCCGAAGCACTTCCGATATCTTCCGCATGGATAACCTCTCTCGGGCCATAATCGACTCCTTTTGGAGTCCTATCATGACCTCGGTTACCCAGCACCGCTATCTCCCCTCTGGGGGGTGGCCGATTTCACCGGAATGCCCGGCCGAATTGAATCGGAACAGGTGGCCGAATTGAATCGGAATGAGTGGCCGAATTGAATCGGAATACGCATTTCCGCAACGCTGATGTCACGGACAATGCTCTGGTCCGCAGCGTGCTTGGAAAACTCATACTGCCGCCAGCTGATCTTTTCCCTGATCTCGTCAAGCATTGACACGTTCACTGCGGATGTGTCCCTTCTGGGCCGGTTTTCTTTGCCGAATATGCACGCTGAACCTTCGACGCGCTTCGCGACAATAGGTTGTGTTGTTGTTGGCCATTCATTCCACGATGATAAGTG
>CAIQIC010000119.1 GCA_903871765.1 uncultured Lentisphaerota bacterium | reverse complement strand
CCCAATGCTTCATCAGCAATTCTTTAACATCCCCGGTGTAATGTGGTCCAGGTTTGTCGCTTGGAAGCAAATCGCAAGACAAAGCTTCCCAACCTTGCGCTTTAAATGCGTCTCTTACGCAACCTGAGTATTCGCAAGCAATCAAAACTCTTTTCATTCAGTAATCCTCAAGCAGTCAATGATGACGGCGGCGGCTATTAAGATGCAGATGTAGCTCATCGACTGCTGAAGGTTGCTTTCATTTCCCACCACAGCTTCAGGCCTGGCACCGGCATTTCTGGAATGCAGGTAGCTTGAATGCCTGCACAGTTTGGCTCGATGCGAACAAGGTCTGGGCGGGCTGCTGCCAGCGCCCTGATGTCAGTCACCTCGTAGCGCAGCACCTTCTTAAGACTCTGGCCGCTGGCCTTGTCTAATCGCGGCACGGGAGCTTGAATGATCTGCTGAACGGTCGCCTCGGCGGCTATGGCCACCTGCTCAACCTTCAGGGCGGCATCAAGCTGAGACTCTGTGATGATGGCGGCAGCAGCGGCCAGGGCGGCTTGTTCTGCGGCCCGGCGTTCTGTCTCGGCCTTCTGATATGCCTCCTGCCTTGCAGCCTCTTCTCGGGCCACCCGGCGCTGATCAGCCACAAGGAAATCCGCTGCCAAGGACTCAAGCCGGACAAGCTCCTGCCCAAGCGGCGCCACATGCTGGTCCGCCAGCCCCTTCATCGTCTTTTGTGCATCAAGCAACGGCTTGGTGAGCGATGTGCGGTTGGCCTCCACCGCTTTGACGTAACGGCGGATCTCAACAGCGACCTCCCGCGCAGCGCTGTTCTGCGCAGCGTCGGTGATGGCAGTGATGCCCGCAGAGCGAAGTGCGATCTCGTCGCGTTCCATCAGGGCTTCATGGGTGATGGAGAATACAGGAGGGAGGGCAATGGTTTCGGAAATGATTGATGATGACATAATGTTTGCTCGGTTGGTTTTGAAAAGTTAGGGCGGGGAGTTCCAAGTACTCCAAGTTTGCGCTACACAACGCAGAACCCGAACGGAGGATAGATGATTCCCCGCCCCATAATCGTTTAGCCCATCATTGACTGCTGCGCGGCATCGAGGGCGTGTCGAAACGCCGTGTCGGTAGCCACCCAACTTGCAGGGCGCTCGCTGCCGTCATCCTTGGTGGTCTTGACGGTGAAGTTCTCGCAATACCAGCGCAGGCTGTTGGGCGCAAGCTGGCCAAGGGTCTGCCCCTTGTTCTTGCCAAAATGAACAACGGTGGACTCCCAGCCGCCGGTGGCAGGCCCGAGGTCGCCATCGTTCCCCTTCTCAGGAGGCAACCAAGAGTCAGCCGCCGCTGCGGGTGCCGGCGCTGGCGCCGCTGGCCTTGGTGCAGCCTGGACACGGGGTGCGCCTTGTGGGGTGACTACGCGGACTGGCTCAATGTGCCTGACCGGCACCACCTCTACATCCTGAAACCCGCCCTCGGGAACCTCCTCGGCAGGCGTGGTGGACAACCCGGCGTCCATCAGAACCACCACATGGGCAAAGCAGCTGCGGCACACCCGACTGATAGCGCGAGTCTGAGCCATTGCCCGAATGGCGTAGTCGGGGCGCTTAGGCAAAACCTTGCCACTGGGAGCCGATCCGCCAAACCAAGTAGGCTCGTCTTCGCCCACAAAGCCTTCTGCTGTGGCAAGCAAGGATCCATCGGCCATGCGGCGTATCTCTCCAATCGCCACAAAGCCGCCTTCCACGCGCTTAACATCGCGGCAGGACGCAACACACCCATGGGCGGTTGCGATCGATTGCCAGCCTTCCACGCGCACGTATTTACGCCCTTGAATGCTCATCGAGGTCTTGACCACGATTTCCTTACAAAGACCGGCCACATCGCTGGCGCGGCGGGTGAGTTCTACTGCTGTGTTATCTACTACCGCTATTGCTTGGTTGTTGTTCATTATTT